>PKYU01000092.1 GCA_003132765.1 Chitinophagaceae bacterium
ATGAACCGGATTCCGCTGCTGAAATCGATCTCACTTTACCGGGAGAGATTTTGCCGTTGGGCAGCAGGCATCCCATTAGTATTGTGAAAAATAAGATTGTTTCCATTTTTCAGCGCCTGGGTTTTGCTGTTGCTGAAGGTCCTGAATTGGAAGATGACTGGCATAATTTTACTGCTCTTAACCTTCCGGAAAATCATTCGGCAAGAGATATGCAGGATACTTTTTATGTTTCAAAAAACCCTGACTGGATGTTGAGGACACATACGAGCAGTGTGCAGGTGAGGGAAATGGAGAAAGGGCAATTACCTATCCGAATTATTTGTCCAGGTAGAGTATTCCGAAATGAGACCATCAGTGCCAGGGCACATTGTTTTTTTCACCAGGTAGAAGGATTGTATATAGCGGGTGATGTTTCATTTGCTGATCTCAAACAAACCTTATATTTTTTTGTGCAGGAAATGTTTGGAAAGGAAATCAAGATCCGGTTCAGGCCATCCTATTTTCCTTTTACCGAACCTAGTGCAGAAATGGATATTACTTGCCTTATTTGCGGAGGGGCGGGATGCAATGTTTGCAAGTATACCGGATGGGTAGAAATTTTAGGATGCGGTATGGTCCATCCGCATGTTTTGGAAAATTGCAAAATTGACAGTAACAAATATTCAGGATTTGCTTTTGGAATGGGTATAGAAAGAATAACCATGTTGAAATACCAGATAAAGGATTTAAGGCTCTTTAGTGAAAACGACCTTNNATCCTTTAAGAAATTTATGACTATTACTATTTGTGTTTGCGGAGCAGGAACAATGGGAAGTGGAATTGCCCAGGTAGCAGCACTAAGTAGATTTAATACGATCCTTTTTGACATAAATAATTCAGCTCTTGATACTGCAAAGTTGATCCTGGAAAAGGATTTAAATTATCTTCCCGGGAAAGGAAAAATATCAGCTCCAGAAAAATCAGCCTTTTTTGGAAGGCTTAAATTCACTACTTATCTGCAAGAATGCACCGGTGAAATAATTATTGAGGCCATCGCCGAAAATGAAGGTGCAAAAATTTCTCTTTTTAATGAACTCTCAAAATATAATAATGAAGAAGTAATTTTTGCAACTAATACTTCTTCACTTTCTGTTACGGCATTGCAGGAAAAAATTAATTTTCCGGAAAGAGTCGTTGGAATGCATTTTTTCAATCCGGCTTATATTATGAAACTGGTAGAAGTGGTAAAGGGCCGCCAAACCAGTAATGATGTGGTGGCCGCAGTTTATGGTATATGCAGGGACATGAGAAAGGTGCCCGTGATTTGTAAAGATGCACCTGGGTTTATTGTAAATCGTATTGCACGGCATTATTACCTTGAATCACTAAAAATAATGGAAGAAGATATTGCAACCTTTGAAGAAATAGATGCAATCTTAGAATCTTCAGGTTTTAAAATGGGGCCTTTTAAATTAATGGACCTGATAGGTATGGATATAAATCTGGCTGTTTCTCAAAGTTTGTATGAAGCTTTTGATAAAGTAGAGCGATTCAAACCATCGACTGTTCAGATTGAGAAGGTAAAAAATGGATTATTGGGCAAGAAAACCGGCAGAGGATTTTACAATTATACTGCACCGTAAGCATAATAACCTTATCCTTCCTTCAAAATCCTTGATATAATAAGAGGAAAAAATATTTTTGATGAATGAAACAACAACATCTTTGGGGGAAATTGATTCTTCCAAAAAAATACTGGTAACAGGAGCCGCCGGCCTGCTGGGTGGAGAAGTCGTAAGACAATTACTGGATCAGGGATTTAGCGTAACTGCGATGATACATGAAACGCCTCTTCGCCTTTCTCACCCTAATTTAATCATTCGACATTGTAATATTCTTGATACAGGTTCTCTTGAGGAGGTTATGACAGGGATTTCGTATGTATATCACTGTGCTGCATGTATTTCATTTGAGTCAAAGGATAAAAGCAGGCTTTTTAAAATTAATGTGGAAGGCACGGAAAATATTGTTAATGCCTGCCTAGATGCTAACATAAAAAAGCTGGTACATGTAAGCTCGGTATCTGCTTTGGGAAGAATAAGAAATGATGGAGAAGTAAATGAACAAATGAACTGGTCAGAGGAAACCGGCAATAGCGCCTATGGAAAATCAAAATACCTTGGCGAGCTTGAAGCATGGAGGGGGAGGGGAGAAGGCCTGGATACTGTAATCATAAATCCTTCAATTATTCTTGGCGGCAATAATTGGGATAATGGTTCTTCAGCAATTTTTAAATCTATTCACAATGAATTCAAATGGTATACGGAAGGAACAAGCGGTTTTGTAGGTGTCCGGGATGTGGCTAAAGCGATGATTCGCTTAATGAATTCCAATATCACGGGTGAGCGATTTATTATTAGCGGAGAAAATTTATCCTATAAGGAAGTATTTTACCTGATTGCAAAGTATTTTGGAAAAAAGCCGCCTCCCCGGAAAGTAACGCCGGCACTGGGTGAAATTGTTTGGAGAGCAGAAGCATTAAAAAGTTACTTTACCGGGCAAAAAAGGTTGCTTACAAAAGAGACAGCCCACACGGCTCAGGCAACTGTTAAATATGACAATAGCAAAATCTTAAATGCATTACCAGGATTTCATTTCACTCCTATTGCTGAAACAATAGCTTACACATGCAAAACTTTGAAAGAAAATTACCATCTTTGATTTTATTTATCCGAGCCAAATAAAATCCAATCTCTATGAAACATGCGATTTCCACTTCATTTTTTTTGATTTCATTTTTTATTCCTGCTATTTCATTGTTCGCTCAGTCAGATTATTATTCTGTAAGAGGAAAAGTAATTGACAAAAGTACCAGGCAACCTTTGCAGGGTGCATCAGTTTTTGCACAAAACACCACCTTTGGCGAGGCGACTGATTCGGCTGGCAATTTCCGTATCAGAATTCCGAATGGCGGTTATTCACTGGTTGTAACCTTTACAGGCTATGAAACAGAAACGGTTCGTATAACCAATACTTCTGCGCAAAATGATAGCCTTGTTTTTGAATTGACACCAAAAGAAAAGTCTCTCGAAGCGGTAACTATTGCTATCACTACTGAAGTGAAGGATGGTTGGGAGAAATATGGCCAGTTCTTTACGAGGAATTTTATAGGCCAGTCAAATTTTGCCCAGCAGTGTGCAATCAGAAATCCCGAAGTTTTGCATTTTTATTTTAGCAAAAAAAGAAATCGGCTAAAAGTATTAGCTACTGAACCACTGGTAGTAGATAATTTTGCCCTTGGCTATCATTTGAAATTTGCAATTGATTCATTTACGAACGAATACTCTACCAACACCAACCTATTTATTGGTTATCCACTTTTTGAAGAAATGAAGGGAACTGTAGATAGTGAAGAACTGTGGAACCATAACAGGGATATAGCCTACAAAGGTTCCATGCTTCAATTGATGAGAAGTATATTTAATAAAACACTTACCAAGGATGGTTTCGAACTTCAATTTATTATTAAAAACAATAATGAGGAAATTCCTATCCCTCTTGAAAATTTATACGGCGCCTTGAATTATGATAAAGATGACAGTACCANNAATCAAAATGAAGTCGCTGTTATTTACAGGAATGCAGAACCTGAAAAAATATATCTTGATTCGGATACTACAATTAAAAAAGATTTTCAATTATCAACCCTGACTTTTACTCCTGGTGAATTAATAGTAATTGAACAAAATGGATATTATTATGATCAAACTGATATAACTACTAACGGGTATCTTGCCTTTAAGAAAATAGGTGATATGTTGCCCTACGATTATGTTCCGAAGTAAGCCTGGCGTTAAAAGTATCCTGCTTAATTGATATTGTTTCAATAAAAATTAAAAAGTAAACAAATCAGCTTTTACCGGTAAGCCCTTTCACTTTTTCCCAGATTTCGGGAAGCCTTTTTATTAATACGAGCTCTTTTCTCTTGCTGTAAAATTCCTGGATAGGAGTTCCCCAATACATTTTATTTCCTTCAATGCTGGAAGTNNGTTACTCCAACCTGTCCCCAAAGTATAACGCCATCGCCCAATGTAGTGCCGCCTGCAATACCTACCTGCGCTGCAAGAATGCAGTTTTTACCTACTATTACTTCGTGGCCTATATGAACAAGATTATCAAGCCTGCTTCCCATACCTATAATGGTAGCATCACTTACTCCCCGATCAATGGTGCAATTTGCTCCTATTTCTACATCATCTTCAATTATTACTATTCCACATGAAGGCATTTTTTTATGCCAGGCTTTTCTGTTCTTTTTAGTATTCAAATAAAATGCATCACTTCCGACAACTGTTCCCGAATGAATTTCGACATTATTACCAATAACGCAGTAATCATAAACTGATACATTAGGATGAATAATACAATTATCGCCCACTTTCACATGATTACCAAGGAAAACATTTGGCATGATGGTGGTATTTTTTCCGATAGTTGCAGAATCACTGATCATTTTAACTGATGATGCAAAAGGNNAAATGATCAACAATTTTTGAATACGCTTCAAAAGGATCACCAACGATAAATAATGTTTTACCTGTAGGGACTTGTGTTTTTTTATTGATGATGATAAATGTCGCTGCACTGTTCAGGCATGTATCATAATATTTTGGATGATCTACAAAAACAATATCCCCAATATTTACATTATGAATTTCATTGATGCCGCTGGCCGAAGCATTTTCATTACCGACAATTTCTGCTTTTATGAAAGAGCTTATCCATTGCACTGAAACAGGAGAAGGAAATTGCATATNNCTTTGTCAGTTTGATAAGAAAAGTGGTTTTTGAAGATTTTGATGCTTCTTGCAGGCAAACCCCTAAAAATATTTTGGTAAAAATTTTTACTCCGGAAAAGTGTAGTAAACTAAATAATAAATTTTTAAATCAGACGTTTAATGTAAAATCAGGATAAATAAATTCTAAAGAATAATCTTCTTAAGATGGTACGCAGACTGGTTCCTGTAAAAATTGTATTTTTATAAATCTAAAATAAAATGATTTTACAGGGGAAAGATTAATATGGAAATGAAAATTAAGGCACCCCAAAATGTATTCCTTATCCACAACCATTTTTTAAATGTGTATAAAAAAAGTAATAAAAGTTTTCATAGAAGAAAAAATTATTTTTAATATTGCGTAGGGAATTTTGTTCCTGTACTTACTAACCCATATATATAACGAGGCCCGGGCGCAAAAAGCCGGGCTTTATTATTTTAATCAAGTCAACTTTTTACCTGTAGAATATTATTCATGAATAAAATTAAAATCTTCAAATATTTTATTGTTCACAAACCATTTAATGTACTGTCCGGATTTACTTCTACGGACGGAAAGAAATCTTTAAAAGATTTTTTTGATGTTCCCCAAAATGTGTATCCAGTTGGCCGCCTTGATTTTGATAGTGAGGGGCTGCTTTTGTTGACGGATGATAAATATGTTACAGATTTTCTCTTAAATCCAATGCATGGACATGAAAGGGAATATTGGGTTCAGGTGGAAGGAGTTATTACTAAAGAAGCGATTCAGGAATTGAAGCAAGGAGTTATGATCAATATTAATGGCAAAATGGTTCAGACTAAAAAATGCCATGCAGAAATATTGATGAAACAGCCGGAAGTTGAAGCGAGAAATCCGCCAATAAGAATTAGAAAAAATATTCCTGAAAGCTGGGTAAAGTTGATTTTGACGGAAGGTAAAAACAGGCAGGTTCGTAAGATGACTGCAAAAACAGGGTTTCCTACATTGAGGCTTATACGCAATAGAATTGAAAAATTAACAATAGATCAATTAAAACCCGGGGAAATGAAAATGCTATCTCAGGCAGAATTGTATAACTTGCTGCGAATTAAAAAAAGATAACTGACATGTTAAAATCTATGACTGGTTTTGGAAGGGCGGAACAAACAGTAAATGAAAAAACCTATTTGGTTGAAATTAAGTCGCTAAACGGAAAACAGCTGGAAATAAATTTAAGAATTCCCCCGTTGCTAAAACCATATGAATTTGAAGTCCGCACTCTACTGCAGGAGCAATTGCTTAGGGGAACTGTAGAATGTAATATCATAATAAAGCAGAACGGTGGTTCAAAGCCGGTTATATTGAATACCGATCTGATAAAAGTTTATTATAAGCAAATTAATGAACTGGCTGCCGAGTTACATCTTGATACAAATTCAGTATTAAGTGCATTATTAAGATTGCCTGAAGTAGTAACACCCAGCAATGAAATATTAGCAGAAAATGATTGGGCTGATTTGAAAAAAGTAATAGAGGCAGCCCTGGATCAACTGAATTATCATCGGGCAGATGAAGGGCAATCAATAAATAAGGAATTACAATTACGCATTAAAAAAATAAACGACCAGGAGGAACAGATATTGAAGCTGGAACCAAAAAGAAAAGACAGGATGAAGGCTGAACTCAAGCAGCTATTGGCGGAAAATGTCGGTAAAGAAAATTATGATGCTAATCGTATGGAACAGGAACTTATTTATTACATTGAAAAAATTGATATCAGGGAAGAACAGGTCAGGTTAAAGAATCATTGCGAATATTTTATCACCATAATGAATGATAATGAGCCGTCAAAAGGAAAAAAACTTTCTTTCATATTGCAGGAAATTGGCCGGGAAATAAATACGACAGGTTCAAAAGCTTATGATGCCGATATTCAAAAATGTGTTGTACTTATGAAAGATGAGCTTGAGAAAGCCAAAGAGCAGATTTTTAATGTTCTTTAAATACTGATCCGATTAGGAAAGTAAAACAATTTAATTTTGGTATAAAAAATTGAAAAAAATCATAACAATACTGCTGGTTTTCTCATCATTTTTCTCATGTGCAAAAATCGATTTATATGAAAAGCAGGTAAATATTCCTTCACAGCAATGGTACTATGATAATATACCTTCTTTTACTTTTCAGATTTCAGATACTGCGTCATTATACAATTTATACATTGTGGTACGGCATACAGATGCCTATAACTTTAATAATATATGGCTTCGGCTTGGCTCGAAAGTCCCCGGCGATAGTATTCAATTTCAAAATATTAACCTAACCCTGGCAAGCGATATCAGTGGATGGGAGGGAACAGGAACAGATGATATTTTT
>PKYU01000408.1 GCA_003132765.1 Chitinophagaceae bacterium
TTAGGGATGATGAAAACTACAAATACGTGGCTGCCTGGGAATATTCCGGGAATGATGAAGTTTTACACAAGGAAGCTTTGCATTTTGAGGTAGTTAAACCGAGCCAGAGAAGCTATAAGTAATTATTAAAAATAAATTAATAGTAGACGAATGGAACACTACAATATGAACCTAACCCTGAAAGTGTGGCGCCAGAAGAACAGTGAAACCAAAGGACGATTTGAAACATATGACGTGAAGAATATTTCTTCTGAAATGTCTTTTCTTGAAATGTTTGATGTGTTAAATGAAAGATTGATTGAAGAGGGTAAAGAACCCATTACTTTCGACCATGATTGTCGGGAAGGTATTTGTGGTGCGTGCAGTATGTACATTGATGGCCGGGCACATGGCCCNNGAGGGCTTATAAAGATGGCGACACTATCGTAGTTGAACCCTGGAGATCAAATGCATTTCCGGTTATTAAAGATTTAATGGTTGACAGGCTTGCATTCGACAGGATCATCCAGGCTGGAGGGTTCATTTCTGTAAATACGGGGAATGCTGTTGATGCCAATTCATTACCAGTCGATAGAGCAAAAGCGGAAGAAGCTTTTGGGGCTGCAGCATGTATTGGTTGCGGAGCCTGCGTTGCGGCTTGTCCTAATGGTTCGGCAATGCTATTCGTCAGTGCTAAAGTTTCCCAACTTTCGTNNCCGCAAGGCGAACCCGAAAAATATACCAGGGTTTTGAATATGGTTACCCAAATGGATAAGGAAGGATTTGGAAATTGTGGTAATATTTACAATTGCGAAGCAGAATGTCCTAAAGGGATTTCTGTAGAAAATATAGCCAGGATGAACAGGCAATATTTAGGCGCTTCTCTTTCCTCAGAGATATAATTTCCCAATTCACAAAATCCCGAATTATTTCTATCGGTCATTTTTCTTTCAAAAGATGAATAATTGCCCCAATAATTATGTATCTTTTTTCTTCTTTGATTAATATAACAGCAAAGCGTATTGCTGTTATATTACGATATTATTTTCCCTTATTATTCTTACTTTTTTCATCCAGATATTTCAAAATAACAGTGCCCAAAAACCGCTTCTTAATTTAATGTCATAGATTCTTCATATTAAAATTATTAAATTGCAAAGCAAGTCTTTCAATTATTTCTTTAACCTTAAAAAATAATTACCATGGCACTTTTGATTATTCTTGGCGTGGCCGTATTACTAGTAATATGGGTCATTGCTATGTACAATGGGCTGATTAAAGCCAAAATAAAAGTTGACAATAGCTGGAGTGATATCCGCGTCTATCTCAAAAAAAGATTTGACCTGATACCCAATTTGGTAAATACCATAAAGGGATATGCGGCCCACGAAAGTCAGACTTTTGAAAAAGTTACGGCTGCGAGAAATGAAGCAGCGGCCGTCCNNTGTGCAGGGAGCTGCGCAGGCCAACCAGGTTTTGGGGGGCGCCCTCAGGGGATTATTGGCAGTAGCCGAAAATTATCCTGAATTAAAAGCCAACCAGAATTTCCTGGAATTGCAGTCAGCATTGCAATCTATTGAAGGTGACCTTGGAAATGCCCGTCGGTATTATAATGCAACAGTAAGGGATTACAATACTTCCATACAACAATTTCCGGGAGTGCTAGTAGCAAATATGGCAGGGTTTAAGGCACGTGAGTTTTATGAATTGGAAAACCAGGAAGAAGCAAAGAACGTGGAGGTAAAGTTTTAATTCATTGAAATAATGAAAAAACTTATAGCAATAATTCTGGTATTTTTTTCATTCAGTAAAATATATGCCCAGGAATATTTTACCATTAAGCAATATGAAGTTACCGTAATTGTAAATAAAGATGCTTCACTGGATATTGCCGAAAAAATTAATGTTCATTTTACTGAACCACGACATGGGATCATTCGTAAGATTCCTTATAAGTATCAGATACAGCCAATTCCTGCAGGATCTCAAAAAGCTGACCGGCAATTGGAATCAGGCGGATTTACGAGAACCATTATTGAAAACATAAAAGTACCGGGTTGGCATTATGAAGTTTCTACTGATGGCAATTATAAATCTATAAAAATTGGTTCTGCAGATAATTATGTAAGAGATGATCAGCAATATATAATCACCTACCGCATTTTGAATGCTATTAATTTTTTTAAAGATCACTCGGAATTATATTTTAATATCATAGGCACTCAATGGGCCACCACGATCGATGCGGCAACTTTTGAAGTGAAACTTTACCAGCCCCTTCCTGATACTTCCCATTATTTTTTGGCAACGGGGGCTTATGGCTCTATAGAAAATAAAGCAATATCAAAGTGGCTTGATAATCAAATTTTTTCCGGAAGTACCACTGAACCATTACCTCCCAACCAGGGAGTTACTATTGGTATTAGTTTCCCCGAAGGATATCTAAATAAGCCGGATTATCGGTTAAGAGGAATTTACTGGCTTTTACTTCCATTCTTTGTTTTTACGGGGATGTTTTATGTATGGAAAAAATGGGGAAAAGATGATGAAGTAACTGTGCAGACTGAATATTATCCTCCCGAAAATGTGAGCCCGGCAATATCAGGATACATAATTGATGACAGACTTGATCGCAGGGACCTGACTTCTCTAGTTCCTTACTGGGGAGCCGGCGGTTACTTAAAAATTAAGGAGACAGAACAATCTTTTATCATGGGATTATTCAAACAAAAGGAATATGAATTTATTAAAGAGAAAGACCTGCCGGAAAGCGCATTCACTTTTGAAAAAACATTATTTAATGGCATCTTTGAAACCGGGGATCAGGTTAAACTAAGTGATCTTAAAAATGTTTTATATAAAACTATGAATAAAGCAAAAGGAGAACTGGAACAGGAAATAACAATTGATGATTTTTATGTGAAATATTC
>PKYU01000534.1 GCA_003132765.1 Chitinophagaceae bacterium
ACGGAAAACTCCCATCTCATGTCAGCTTCGCAAACCAAATAGCAAAAGCCAAGTCTGGACGGATTACAGAAAATAGAGCAAGAAAATGCTGTAGTCTTAGTTTCTAAGGAATTTTGATTCCAAATTATCTATTCAAGTAAAAACATCCTGCTTAACTTTCAAAGAGCCCACCTCAAAAATGTGTTCTCAATTTCCTCCAATTTATCTTACAGCGTCCAATCCGGATATCCGAACCCCATATCGTATAAAGAACTCGGAGGTTGCACTGGACAAAACTTCGACTATTGTTGAGCAAATAACTTCAAATCTTGGCCTTCAATTATTGGCTACAAGCCCGAAGTTTGCGGAAGCGTTTATGAACATTATTGCAGAAGATCCTTGGACATTAAACAAAAAGATTGAAGAGTATCTCAAAATTGGTGACGCAAAATCGCAACAAAGAGCGATCAGCAACTTAGCTTTGTTTGTTTTTAGTCCAATTCACAAGGAAGTCCTTGGCTCGTTACTTAAACATTCTGACACACAAGAATATCAAACATTATTGTCATCCATTGCTAAAAATACTGAATTAAAGATCCGTGAGTTTGATGATATAATCCTAAAAGCGACGTTAGACTTAAATCAGCACAACTTTCTATTGCAAACTTTAGTTTCGTGTGACAACAAAGGTAACTCCGATCCACTATTTGTCAAATTATTACAAAATAGACCATCATTAATTAGCTCTCTATACTTCGATGCAGATATTCCAATAACTAGAAAGCAATCAATTATCAGTGAAACATTAGAAGAGCTAAGCCTAGATTCGCTAATAGATATATCAAAGGATACTGAGCTTTCAAAAGCAATATTACCATTATTGATAAATTATGAGGATGCAAAAAAGGAGATCATTGTATATCTTCTTTTGAATACAGATATTTCGATTATGGACGCTTTAATTGAATTAAATAAATTCCCAAAAACTGTTATCAATTCAGTTAAAAGTGATGTTTTAGTGAATTTTACGATGAAGGCATTAAAGCATTTGCCAACACACCAGAATTCTTTAGTTGCCGAATTTATTTCTGAGCTCAATCAAATCAACTCCGATGTTACAGTTGAATACTTACTTCATAATATTGAAAATCGTGAAGAAGCAATTGCTGTGATAAGAATTTTAATGATGTCGGGATTGACAATGCAAAAATCGTTAATTTATGTTGTTGATTTCCTGAGTCAGCTGATTGCCAAAAATCTAAGAGGCCACTTGGACGATGATATTGCCCAAAATTGGAAGGAACTAATTCTAAATTCCGACGATGGGGAAAAACAAAGAAAGGCCGCTGCAATAATGATGGATTACGCTTTTGGTTGTAATGGGCATGATCCAACAAATTTATTAATCGTGGCATTTCCAATTGTTTACGATACTTTCCTACATGGTCGCACGATATCCCAATATTTTTCTTTTAGCTTTTTCACCGATTGGGATAAGTGTCGAACCCTACGGCATGACCTCGTTAAAAAATACATGAATTCGAAATGGTCGCATTTTGGCTTACTTGAAGTTGCCTCAGCTACTGGTATTATGAAAGAAGTACTTTCAATTTTACGCGATAGCAAATCCGGCAATAACTACATAAAGAAAGTAATTCTTGAAATTAAGAACACTAATCTTTCCGATAGCAATCCTGTGATCAGAGAATTTGAAAGGTTGATCAAATCGTCTTAATACTTTTCTCCTACGTTGGTCTTCTATTTCCAAATTAATGAGATTCCCCTGCTGCCCCTAGAATGCTTAAATTATAAAAGCACTGCTGTCCTGATGTTTATTCCCTCCGCTGTCCTAAGAATGTCTCAATAATAAAAGTATTGCTGTCCTGATTTTAGTTCCATGGGAATTCCTTTGGAAAAACTCAGGATTCTTACATTTTAATGAAGATATCATTACCGAACATTCTGAAAATGGTATAACAAACCGGGGTAATCAAAATTGAATAATTGTTATAGATTTATTGTGTGAAAATCCTGGTATGCAAACTTAGGATATCGGTAATTTCGGTTTTTAAGTATGCTAAAGTGTAATCGCTAATATTTAATCTGACAGGGTGGGATTTTATTTGATTCCAAAGAGGCACTATTGAATTATTTTTCCCTCAGAAGGCCCTATAGGGAAATGAAAAGTGTATTGGGTCACCCAGAAGGACCACCTGGAATATCTATGAAGGTGCATGAGTATTGCAATGAATACGGAAGAAAGCTATGATTTATTATATTTTGCCCTTTCTGCTAAGGTTATTAGGGAATTCATTCCTTTTCTCCGGAATTCTGTTTTATTATTTGGGAAATTAGCAATCTCATTCAAACCAAAATTATTCTCCTGGTTATATACCTCCTTTCTATCGCCTTGGCGTTTTAAACTTTCCTCTGTAATCATGACAAGGTCAAAATAAATTACCCTTCCAGATCCATTCTTCTGAATTACACGCCTCCTGTAATTATCATAAACCAAATCAATGTCTTTGCTTCCGTCTTCTATAATGTATTCTTTAACAGGCTGCTTTTCCAGCTTTATGTTAATCCTGTAGTGAGGCATGGAACAAAGGTGTTAATTAGCATAAAAAAACTAAAAAAATTAGTAAAATACTATCGAACTAAATAGTTCTCATTTTACCAGCTTTTCTATTGCATAATAAATGGATTTCAATAATTCCCCATCTATGTCTTTATGCTTTTTTATGTCCTTATAATTTAAAACCGCGCGGTAAATCTTTTCCTCATCCGGCTCAAAAATTATGTTTTGCCCATCCACCTCTACATTAAATT
>PKYU01000550.1 GCA_003132765.1 Chitinophagaceae bacterium
AAATTATCTGATATCTATAATAAAATCGGTAGCGGTTACATTATTGGGATACCCATACCGGTAATAATTTTTATTCTAATAGTTTTAGCTGGTTTATTCCTGTTGAAATACACAAAATTCGGAAGGCATATTTATGCGACAGGAGGAAATGAGATGGCTGCCAAAATTTCAGGTGTAAATACGAANNTTGGCAGGTATTGTTTTGTCGGCAAGGGTTATGTCCGCATCTCCTGCAACAGGTCAGGGTTATGAACTTGATGCCATAGCAGCAGTAGTGATAGGGGGCACAAAGCTTACTGGAGGTGTAGGATCCATCGCAGGTACCATTATAGGTGCTTTAATAATCGGCGTAATGAATAATGGATTGGATTTGTTGAATATATCTTCATACTGGCAATTATTTGTGAAAGGGGTGATAATATTACTGGCTGTAATTTTAGATAAAAAGAAGTAAAACTTAATAATGAAAATAAAATGTTAAAGGGAATTCCAAACATTTTATCTCCTGAATTACTTAAGATTCTTATGGAGATGGGGCACGGCGATGAGGTCGTTCTTGCCGACGGTAATTTTCCAGCTGCAAGCAATGCACAAAGGCTTGTCCGCTGCGATGGACAAAACCTTCCGGATTTACTTGATGCTATTTTACAACTTTTCGTNNCTATAAGCATATTGTAAACAAATATGACAACCATTTTACAGATTTTGACATTGTTGAACGCTTTGATTTTTATGCGCGTGCTAAAAAGGCTTATGCCATAGTTGCTACAAGCGAAATGGCGAGATATGCTAATATAATATTGAAGAAAGGAATAATAACAGATTGATAAAATTGTTGTTAATCCTTCGTTCTCTTAAACTTGGTGTGTCCCGGTTTAATCCTTGAAGTAAAGCAAGTAACAATTAGCGAGATATTTGAAAAAGTGAAAACCGTTAACCAGGGTGAATCTGTTAAAATCAAAGGGATTGGCCTATATATTCTTGTTGAAAAAATAAATAATTAAATAATCTTCGTATGAAAAAATGTAATCTTTTATTAGTCGTATTTGCATTGTTATTATTACAATGCAATTCTCCAAAAGAGAAATTTATAAAAGGTNNAGTATTCAAGTGATTGTCCTATAAAGGACTTAATAACTGATGCTCCTGCCTTAAATGAAAAAAGCATTGTTCCAATTGTTTTGGAAAATGCTGTCTTGAAAGCGGTATTTGATAAAAATTCTGGCAGATTGGTCAACCTGGTCAATAAAAAAACTGATTGGCAAATACAACGAAGGGGATATTTATCCCGTTCCTTCCGGTTGGGAGTTCCTGTGCCTGGAAGAAGAGATAATTGTGTATATGGCGAAAGACAACCATCCTGTAAAGTCGAAATTTCTAATGATAACAAGAAAATAGTATTTACCTGGAATAAACTAATGAGCGATTGCGATAAAGAATTGGATATCAAATTTGTAGGAATTGTAGAATTAACTGATGCCGGATTACAATTTACTGCAAAAGTTGTAAATAATTCACCTTATACTGTTGAAACAGTATATTGGCCCTACCTTGGAGATATTAATGTACCAAAGACTCAAAACATTCTAAATTGGATGTGTTTCGAATATGGCGGAGGTCTGGAGAAAGGTCCAATATTCCCATATTTCAGAAATCATATAGGCTATTATGGGGTAGATTATCCAATTCAAACTTATAAAACCCAATTTTCTCATTTTGGTTTATTGGGAAATGACAATGAAGGAATGTATGTTGGTTATAATGATACAACCGATGAACATTTAGTGAATTTCACCTTTGAATTAAAGCCTGGATATGAATATTCTGACAATACGCAGGATGGTACTGTTCCCCAAACAGATAGCATAGGTGGAAAACCTGTTCATATTGAATACAGTTGTGTTCATTTTGCATATGTAAATCCAAAAGAATCGGAAACTCTGAAGCCAATTATTCTTCAACCTTATGTCGGTGACTGGCAGAAAGGAGCTGATAACTATAAAACATGGCGTAAAACATGGGCAAGATCATTGCCTTGTCCGGATTGGGCTAAAAAAGTTCATTCATGGCAGCAGTTTCATATAAATTCTTCAGAAGATTATCCTCGTTGCTCATATAAAGACCTGGTCCAATATGCTAAAGAATGTGCAAAGTATGGAGTTAAAGCTATACAGTTGACAGGCTGGAACCTTGGTGGACAAGACAGAGGTAATCCTTCACATGATATTGACCCGAGGCTTGGAACATGGGATGATTTGAAAAATGCAATTGCAGAATCCAAAAAAATTGGAGTTAACATTATTCTGTTTTCCAAATATACATGGGCTGATGAAAGCCAGCCATGGTTCAAGAATGAGTTGATAAAATATGCTGCAAAAGATCCTTATGGAAATTATTACAAACATTCTGGCTATCGGTATCAGACTGCCGTTCAACTAGCCGATATAAATACCAGGAGACTAATTCCCTTGTGTCCTTTAAGTGCTGAATGGCGAGATATTGCAAATAACGAATTCAAAAAAGCTATTGAACTTGGCGCAGCCGGAATGTTATATGATGAATGCCTTCATCACGGACCCTGTTTTTATTGTTTTGATCCAAACCACGGGCATCATGTTCCTGCCGATGTTTATTCGGGCGATATATTGTTAGAAAACGGTTTCAGAAAAATTACTCAACAGATGAATCCCGAATATTTATTTGCAGGAGAATCGATTCGTGATTTGCAGTTCAGAAGCTATAATATTTCTTATTTCCGGATTGGATCCAATCATGTTCCAATGCATCGTTATGTTGCTCCAGAGGCTAATATGATGATAGCTGTGATTGGATATAATGACAGACATCCGATAAACCAGGCCCTGCTTTACAGATATATCATAAGTTATGAACCAAGAAATTTTAAAGGGCATTTGGATGAATTTCCTTTAACCATGGAGTATGGTAAGAAAGTAGATGCTCTACGGGAAAAATACAGTGATTTTCTTTGGGATGGAGAGTTTGTGAATACTGTAGGAGCAAAAGTAAAGGTTAAAAATGAGGCAAAGGTTTTTTATTCTGTATTCATTAATCATAAAACAGAGAAAAAAGCTATTGTAGTAGCAAATCCATCTTACGATCAACCGATAAGTATTGAAGTTGAATTGGGAAATAAAAAGGGAAGATTTTTAATAGCAAGTCCGGAGGTTCCGGAAACGAAAGAAAGTAACGGGAAAATTGAAATTCCTGCACTTTCGGCTGTTGTGCTTATGGAGAAATAGCAAAACCCATTTTTAAGATGGGCAAAATTGAAAACATATCGAGTATTTTATGATAAT
>PKYU01000032.1 GCA_003132765.1 Chitinophagaceae bacterium
GGCCTACAATGCTTCAGCTTACAGCAGCTATTCATTGAACAATGGATGCAAGCTGAGGCCGGACAGGTAACAGAATATCCATTATCTATACAGTTCGCATCTGTTACCGAATGGACTACAAACTTTAGCTACTTTCAATGTCCAACATTGAGCAGCACTTCGCTTATCGGCCTTGAAAACGTGGTATTGCAGACAGCCCCGGCGGCAGTAGCAGCAGCAGCCATAACAGCACAGTCAGGAAGTGCAACTACTGATATAGTGGTTATAGGTACTTTCGGAGAAGGAAGCGCCGATTTATTCAAATATTATGGCGGCGTACTTACTGCGGCATGTTTTGCCGGTTACGATTACGGTGCGGCGNNTTACTTACAATGTGGGGTACTTCCACTTGTCAGCAGCACCGACAACGACACACCCGGTACAGATTGCAACATCGAACCCTACAACTGTAAACGGTGTTATCTCTAATTGGGTAACTACCGAGATAGTACAGCAGGGAGTAGATGGGGCCAACGCAGCAGTTAAGACATTCTAATTATTAACGGGAGGTCTAAAAACCTCCCTTTATTTTTTCTATTATGCAAAATGTCAGTTTCAATGAAGATTACTGGGCAAGCCAACCGCTAAGCAATTTTATCGAAGAGGCAGCACATCATAAATGGAGTGAACAAGATGCAACTGTTTACCATAATAAAATACGCAAAGACAGAGGCATTGCAGTTAACTTGCCACCGGAAATTAAACCTGATGTAAATATTCTTGAAGAAATTAAAGTCATAGACAGATTCAGCGATGACAATCAGCGAGAAGATAACCCAACTGAAAGAACTGCAATCAGCCTCGATGGAGATAGCGCGGGAAGTGATAGTGGAGAACCAGGAGATACTAACGAAACTGGTAATTAAACAGCAGTTTGAAGATCATATTTCAAGCGATGGCACACCGTTAAGAGATTATTCCCCTGGTTATCGTTTATTGAAGGAAAAAATGGGGCGAAGCGGTCAAACCGATTTAGACCTCACGGGTGAAATGCACTCGGAAATGGAAGTAACCTTTGAAGGTTCGGACGTTTACAAAATAGACAGTATATCGGCGGTTGACGGTCGTTTAAAATCAGAAATACTTGCAGAGTGGAACGAAGCCCCGATAATGGATTTGACCGAAGAAAATAAGTTAGTGGCTAAAGAACAGCTTACTCCGTTGTTTTTAGAGAAAGTTAACGAGCGTTTAGCATAAATGGGATAATCATCCCGATTTCACCCAACTTTCACCCAATTCATTTAATGCCTGATAAAACCAAAATATCAAATGAAACCTCAATAGCAGCAATAATATTTTTATTTGCCCCCGCTGTTATTTTGTGGCTTTGCTGGCATAGATGGTTTTTTGTTTTATTATGGTATGTTTTCATCTATCTTTTCCAATGGGTTTATGATATTGTGAAATTCAGGCGATTTGAGCCGCCGGGGAGCCGGATGGGGTATAAGTACCTAAAAGGGAAAATAGAGCAAAGGCGGTATAACAGGCAGCGAATAACCAACGGATTACAGGCTAAAACACCAAATACACCAAATACACCAAATACACCNNGATGTGCCTATTACGGGAACTATGAAAGTATCGGAACGGGGCCGGAAGTCATCGACACATACAACGACTTAATCAGTCAGTTTGCCCAAATGAGAGCAGACGAATCAACAAAGAAATATATCGAGTTGAAAAAGACAATTTCAATTCTTATTCATAAATGTATCAATGTGATAATGAATATTGAGGTGATGGATAAATTGTATGTCGAAAATGCAGCCGAAAGACTAAGGTTTTATTTCCCGCAAAAACAATTCACCAGGAACACCTACAAAAAGGATATTGAATACGCCAAAGTAAGCCTGATAGAAACGGAGGATAAGCAATACCGGATGATTAACAATGACTGCATAAGGTACGATCAGACTATGCAGAAGTTAGCGAAATGGGAATCGGAACATGCCACAGTCGAAACAAAACCAGATCCATTACAAAGTGATCGTGAAAATTATAAATTACTTGCTGAGATAAACAAAATAGAAGGAACTCGGTACACATTTCATGGAATGTTTATGATGGAATATGCGGTATTACTTTCCAATAGGCAGCAGTGGATAAAGGATAAAAATGAGGAAATAAGGCAACTTAAAAAAGGCAGATAATGGCAGATAGCATTAATAATATTATTGACACGGGGCAATTTAATGAGCAACTAACCAAAGTAATCACTGGATTAGAATCCCTATCCGCTAAAATTGATGAAGTTAATAAGGAAAATATAAAAATAACTATTGATGCCGAAACATTAGATACTTTAAAATCAGTAGTTGACCTCACTCAAAAACAAGGAACTGCGGCACAGCAAACAAATGGAGTACTAAAAGATTTATCAGCCACTACCGACCAATTAAAGGATGTTGAATATGCATTCGGGGAAGGTGTAGCGGAAAACATTAAAAACCTTGTAGTACAAAAACAGGAATTGTCTTTAGTTAATGGCGAACTGAAATCTATCAGCAAAACCATGCAGACAGCAGAAACCACAACTACTGATTATACAGATAGGATTGAGGTATTGACTAAGCGGCAGATGGAAGTTAAGCAGGAAATTTCAGGCACTACAATGGCAATAAAAAGCCAAATAAAGGAAGTTCAGGCCGCAAAGGGTAGTATGGATGAAATGGCTCAATCATTGGGGCAATTACGCGAAAGGTTTAGGGCTTTAAATGCTGAACAAAGGGAAAGCCCTTTAGGTATAAAAATGCGATCAGATATTACTCAACTTGATAATAAAATAAAAATACTTGATGCAACTATTGGAAACAATCAACGCAAGGTAGGAGAGTATGAAAG
>PKYU01000606.1 GCA_003132765.1 Chitinophagaceae bacterium
ATGGATGTAATTCCATTATGGCCACCAAGACAGCCATGCAATTTGGGGACTATGTGATTACGGAAGCAGGTTTTGCGACCGACCTTGGTGCAGAGAAATTTTTTAATATTAAATGCCGTAAGGCTAGGCTGCAGCCAGCGATGAGTATTTTGGTTGCTACTTTGCAGGCATTGAAACTTAGTGGAGGCGCCGATGAAAAGAAAATGATGCTTCCCGATACTTATTCTCTTGAAAAAGGAATTCGCAACCTGGAGAAGCATATTTCGATACTACAAACCTTTCAACAAAAGGTTCTCGTAGTTCTAAACCGTTATGAACAAGATCAAGCAGAAGAGATCGGATTTATCCGCAAATGGTGCGAAGAAAAAGGGATTGCATTTGCCGAAAATGATTCTTTCAGGAAGAGCAGCGANNCGCAGGCAGTTATAAATATTTGCGATCAGCCTTCACCTCCTTTGAAATTTACCTATGATCTTTCTGACGATATTGAAACAAAGATCAGGAAGATTGTTATCATTACAATTTATGGTGGCAAAGATGTGGTTTTGTATAAGAAAGCAAAAGAAATGATCAAAAAAATTAAGATGCTTGGATTGGAAAACCTTCCCATTTGTATGGCCAAAACACAATACTCTTTCACTCACGATCCTTCTGTCAGCGGAATGGATGGTGATTTCATTATTGATATCGATGATTTGGTGATCAACCGGGGAGCAGGATTCATAGTAGCCGTTTGTGGCGAGATGGTTCGCATGCCCGGCCTGCCCAAAATGCCTCAGGCAAATATTATTGATGTGGTAAGAGGAGAAATAACCGGAGTCAGTTGAGATTTATAAATAAGGTTTTCATTATTAAGAAAAAAATTGAGGTTCATTCAAGCTCAAAACTATCGCCCTCAGCAAACACGCGCATGTGTACATCATCAAATTTGATGTGGCCATCAGGAGATGATCTTAAGTTTTTGGGATTTGAAAATAAGATTACCTGGCTTTCTCCGGTCACATCTACTTTATTTCCATGTACAATTATTGCTGTTCCCTCATCGATACCAATACATGGTAAATTCGGGTACTTTGCCAGCGCGGATAGCATTCGATTATAACGGCTCCTTACAACAAAATGCTGATCAATAATTGCAGAAGACAGAAGCCCAAGGCCTTCCTTTATTATTATATTTCGATTACGCAATTCTTCGAAAGTATTGGCATAGGCCGTATCCCCCAGAAGGTGGTCACCAGTTATCATATGGCTGCTCATAAGGGCAGCTCCTGCACTGGTACCGGCAACCGTAGCACCTTCATAAAATGCATCCTTAATTGCCCATTCTATCGGGTTATTAAGAACTACATTCATAAACCGGTTTTGATCACCGCCGGCAATAAAAATCAATCTCGCATGTCTCAAAGAATCAAGCCACTTTGTATTTGAAGAATCACTTCTGCGGAAATTAAGATTTACAAGGGTATTGTTGCATGCGTTTTCCAATTGAATTTTTATATAATAATAAGATGAATCAGGTTCTTCGGAAGACATAGGTAGTATAACGATATAATCCTTAGCGGAAAGTTTAGCAGTTGAAAGTAGCGTCTTTATAAGCCGTGGTGAACGGTTTCCTCCTCCAATAATAAAAAGAGTACCCTTTGGCTGGCTGAAAGATCGCGTGCTTAAGAGAAAAGCCAGCACTGTCAGAATGAGTTTATAATTCATTTAATATTTTGTAAGAAAAGAGATATATTATTCTATTTAAGCCCATACACAACCACCTGGTTCGAAAAAGTTGGAACGTATACATGTCCGTTAGCAATTGTTGGCGAAGAGAATTTGGCATAAGCTCCCATATAGTCTGTATTCACCTGGTCGCTGTTCCAAAGTTCTTTTGTAATGTCATTGGCGTCAAAGGCTCGCAAAATACCCGGGCTAACAGTGTTTCCAGCATCACCGCTGGACGCATAANNTTCCACTATTTGTGCCGTTGGATGATACGGCCAAATCAGCGCCGCAACCGCCTGTCGGGCCATTAATGGTAGATACTACCTGGTTACTTGCAAACGAATTACTCCCCCTGTTAAATGAAAGTGCTCGCAACTGATCATTTTCTGACCATACATACACAAATTCATTGCTGGTTCCCAAGTAATAAGCAGGCTGGCAGTGCATGCTTGCATTTATTGAAACTGTTTGTTGTACAAGGTTTGAACCGGAAGAATAACCCCCCATATTATCCTTATCCAGCAAATAGATAGTTCCATCCTTACAGCCGGTGAAATAATAGTTCGAGTTCGGAATCACGAAAGTGCCCATAACGCCATAATCCAGATCATTCATGTTCAGGTTATAATAATTCATTGGAGTAAAATAACTGCTCACTTGTAATGTATTTCCTGAAGGGGTAAGTTTTAAGGCGCTTTCTGATCTGTTAGTGAGATTTGTCGGGTCAGGATTTGGACCATTATCCTGCGTACCATTGCGACTCGCAGTATAGTCATTCCCCTGCCCTGCAGTTCCATTACCTGTAGTTACATAAAGGTTACCTGCAGCATCAGCGGCTATTCCCTGGCCACTTTGCCAGATACCACCATTTTCCCCGTCGGGTGTATCATTATAAACAATTTGTTGTTGTAATGTTTGTTCATTATAACCCAAAATCCATCCATGATAGGGATTCCGGTCCGCGTGACTGCCAAAGCCGATATAGA
>PKYU01000072.1 GCA_003132765.1 Chitinophagaceae bacterium
ATAGTTTCAATATAATCAGCCCTGCCGCTGCTTTTTGAAATCAATTTAAAATAGGGTTGTGCATTTCTGATTACCTGCTCTTCTCCATACGGCAGCCACGACCCGGGAAATTCTTTTACCATTAAAGCCATTGCATACGAAGGGGAATTTTTACGAGCATCTACGCTTACTTCCTCCAGCGGCATCATATTCTTATCGAATACCATTGTCTGCATATAAAATCTTCCTCCGGCAGGCAAGAGGTCATTTAAACCTTTAAAGAAATTATGGTACACTTCATCCTGCTTCCCTAATTTGTATTCTTCAATAGAACAAAAATGCTCCAATCCGCCAATGCAGGTGACGGCATCAAAAGTGCCGAAATTTTCGGGTTTAATATACCTGCAATCCTTCACCTGCACGTCAAGACCATTCTTAACACAAGCGGCAGCTTGTCCTGATGACAAGGTGACTCCTGTTCCCTTAACACCTCTGCCTTTAATGTATTGAAGAAAAGGTCCCCAGCCACAGGCCATGTCAAGTACCCTGGTATTATTTTTTATACCAAGGCTGTCAGCAATAAACTGGTGTTTATTTTTTTGAGCATCTTCCAGCGTCATGGAAAAATCTCCATTAAACATAGCACCGCTGTAATCCGCCATTTCTCCTATGCTTAAGCGGAATATTTCATCAATTGTTGTGTAAGTAAAATCAAGATCATTTTTTGTGGCCATTTAAAATAAATTTATTAAAAGTAGGCACACAATATAGCCAGATTTCGGGCAATCTAATTGACATATTTTATTAATGTTAGTCATTCATTAACAGGGTTGCTTCAAAAGTATATACTGTTTTGCTTCAATCGTGGGGAATAAAGGGATGTTATTTATGCATGCAAAAAAATATCATGAATTTGATATTCGCTTAGGATATTTTAGATTATACTGAGTATTAATTTAGGGAGGCAGTAATCTATTTCTTCAGTCTGTCGCTGAACACTTTTTTTAATTTATCCATTTTAGGTTTTATCACATAATAACAATATGGTTGCGATCTGTGATTTTTATAATAATCACGATGATAATTTTCAGCAGGGTAGAAATTGGTTAATGGTTCAATGCCGGTAACTATTGGGTTGTCAAAAGCCCCAGTTTTGCCCAAATCCAGTTTATATTTTTCAGCTTTTTCTTTTTGATCGTCATTTGTATAAAAAATTACACTTCTGTATTGCGGGCCTTCATCATTCCCTTGCCTGTTTAATGTAGTTGGATCGTGAGTCGCCCAGAATACCTCCAGCAACTGATCATAATTGATTTCAGACGGATCATATTCAATACGGAGAACTTCAGCATGCCCTGTTTTTTTACCGCAAACTTCTTCATAAGTGGGGTTTACAACATGGCCGCCGCAATATCCGCTTGTTACATTTACTACTCCTTTGAGCTGCTGGAAAACCGCTTCAGTGCACCAAAAGCAACCATTTCCAAAAACTGCAGTGTCTGTATTTTTATTTTCACTCATATATTTCACTCTTTAATAATCCTGAAATAACAACCTTAAAGCGTTTTATTTTATAATCAAAGATAGTTTGGACAAGGCAATTTGTAATGATGATGAAAAATATCACCATGTATGACATCATTATGAATAAATGTTTGGCAACAAGTTAAGATAGCAGCGTTATTTTTGTACCTCATCAAAGTAATTCAAAAAAGGTACATGAAATTATTTCCGGCTTCTGCTGAACATCAACTGGAGTTTGATAAAATAAAAATATTGCTTGCTGGATATTGCAGAATGGAATATGCAAGGCAAAAAGCCGAAAATTTGCGCATCCATACCAGGAAAGAATTTATAGAACCCGCGCTCCGGCAGGCGAATGAATACAAGCTGTTTTTCCATAACCATATGAATTTCCCGGATGATGTGGTATTTNNGTATTAAATCTGAACAATGAACTGAGGCTACTGGGTATCGAAGGTTCAGTACTTACCGGACCACAGTTATTATTGATAAGAAAATTGCCTGTTGCCATTGAGCAGATATTCCGTTGGTTTGATAATGATCGGAAAATTGCTTTTCCTTCTTTGGCTCTTGTCATAAGTGAAACTTATATTGAAAAAACCATCATTGAATTAATTGATGAGGTTCTGGATGAGGACGGAAATGTGAAGGATAATGCTTCTGAATCTCTTTCAGAAATAAGAATGCTGTTGTACAGGAGGCGATATGAATTAAGAAAGCTTTTCGACCGTATTGTAAGTCGACTTAATAAACTGGGATACCTCGCAGAAATAGAAGAAAGCTTCATAAATGGGCGGAGGGTGCTTGCTGTATTTGCTGAACAAAAGCGAATGATAAAAGGGNNAGAACAGCATTTATTGAGCCTGAAGAAACCACTCCATTAAACAATGAAATTTATGCAATGGAAAATGAGGAGCGAAAGGAAGTTTATAGAATATTACAAGTGCTGACGGCTAAAATGAGGCTTTATCATCCCTTGTTAAATATCTATCATAATGTGCTTGGAGAATATGATTTTATCAGAGCCAAAGCAAAACTCGCGAAGGATTACAATGGAAATATGCCTTCTGTGAGGGAAGTTGCTCATTTAAAAATAGTAAATGCCTTCCATCCGCTTCTGTATATGTATAATGAGAAACAACAAAAGCCAACTATACCGATCAACCTTTCACTGGACGATGAGAACAGGATTCTCGTTATCAGCGGACCAAATGCTGGCGGAAAAACAGTGACCCTTAAGACTGCAGGACTTTTGCAGATGATGGTGCAAAGCGGATTGCTCGTTTCGTGTAGCCTGGAAAGTGAATTTGGAATTTTTAAACAATTAATGATTCACATTGGAGATACCCAAAGCATTGAATTTGAGCTGAGCACTTATTCTTCACATCTCGTGAATATGAAATACTTTATGGAAAATGCGAACGGTAAAACACTGTTTTTTATTGATGAATTAGGGAGTGGCAGCGATCCAAATCTTGGCGGAGCCTTTGCTGAAGTGATTATGGAAGAACTGGCAAGAAAACATGCCATTGGTATAGTAACTACTCATTACTTAAACCTGAAGGTAATGGCAAACAAGGTGCAGGGTATCACCAACGGGGCAATGGCGTTTGATGAGAAAAACCTGAAACCTCTATATAAACTCATAGTTGGTAAGCCCGGAAGTTCCTATACATTTTCTATTGCGGAGCGCATTGGCCTTGATCCTTCCTTGATCAGCAGGGCGAGGAAATTAGTTGATGAAGACCATTTTAGCCTGGATAAATTGCTGAACCGAACGGAGCAGGATCTGCAGCAGGTAGAGGCTGAAAGAAATAGTCTTGACAGGCTTTTAAAGGAAAATGAAAAGCTAAAAAAGGAACTCGAACATGATTTGAACCGTGAAAAACATTTCCAGCAAATGGAACTCCTGAAAAATAAAAATAAGATCAGCGAAGAAAAATACTTATACCTGAAGGATATGGAACGAAAACTAAAAGCCATATTAGCTGAGTGGAAAAAAACAGATGACAAAAAAGCAGTTATTAAAATGATGCAATCGCTACTTTTTAAACAAAGAGAAAAACAAGTAACCGAAAACCAACAAAAGAAAATTGATCTGAAATTTATAGAAACGACCGAACCTGTAAAAGAGGGCGATAAGGTAATGATGAAGGCCAACAACCAGGTAGGAGTAGTGCTAAAATTAAGGGGAAAGAAAGCAATCGTGCAGGTGGGAGCTATTCCTATTACCGTTGATGCTCCAGAATTGATCGTTATAATGGATAAAATTCCGGAGGTTTCCTGAAAATATGCTTTGCTAAAAAAGCACTTCTATCAAAGGAATTTTTCATTTAATTTCTTAAAATCTGAAATTGATTCTTTTGATTTAACCAATTTTTTGCCAATCTTAATAATTAATTACCTGAATCCCGCATACTTTTTGATACTATTAAGATATGCCCCAAATTTTTGTAATTGATGATGNNTTTTAATGATTGGGAAGATGCCAAAGATGCTATGGTTATAACAAAGCCTGATCTGATATTGCTGGATGTTTTTCTTCCGGGAACCGATGGACTTGATGTATGCCAGCGTTTTAAAGCATCCCCTTATACGAAGCATATACCAATACTTCTTTTTTCAGGGTTTCCCCGTATAGCTGCGACTGCTATAGAAGATTATGGAGCTGAAGATTTTCTTGGGAAACCGTTTGAGGTAAATGAATTAATCAATAAAGTGCAGGCTATTTTGGCAAAGAAAGGAGTATCTAGCTGAGATATTACGATATTTTGGATTTTAGAAAAATTTCAATAGTACTGCAAGGTACCAGAAAAGGTTTACCAGTAATTGCCAGTTTGAGGAGATTACCTTCTACCTGGTAGTTTCCCTTAATCAGATTTGCAAATACTGACACTTCAAAACTCCCGGAATTGGCGTCCCCGGCAAAATTTCCGCTTTGGCCTTCAACTGCAGCCTTTGCTTTGGCAAGAATAGATTCAGCATCACCGGAAAAAGGTATTGAAAAATTGCAATCAGACATGTTGCAAATATAGGAGATAAGTCAGTTTGCAGTATTTGTGATGGATTGTAATTATCGGGAATAAAATACCTTTAATCAATTCACCCCATTTTTACAATTAATAAATTTATCTTTTAGCGACCTTGCTGGGTGATTTCGTCATCACTTTTGTTGATATATTTTCTCAGATTTAAAAAACTATTTCAATATAGAGTTTTATCTTGTCTGTCTACCCAGCGCTCAAAGACGGCAAAAGCATCTTTCCTGCATAAATTAAATACAGGTATTTTCCTGCTGTCATGATCAATTCCCATCTCCGCATATATCATAGAATCATCAAAACCAATTGAAGCCGCATCATCACGGGTATTTGCATAAAATACAATTANNCAGTAAATAGCACCGAGGCACATGGGACAAGGTTCACATGAAGAATAAATTTCGCATCCATTGAGATGAAACGTACCCAGCGTATGACAGGCGTTCCGAATAGCCACGATCTCTGCATGTGAAGTTGGATCATTTTCGGCCAGCACCCTGTTATGACCCCGGCCTATTATTAAGTTATTTTTCACAACAATGCAACCAAAAGGCCCCCCTTCATTATTATCTATGGCCTTTTTTGAAAGTTCAATGGCTTCCATCATAAATTTTTCTTCCCTTGTCATATTGATGTATAAAGTTCCATAAAGATAAGAGGGTTTCCATAGTTTTTATATCTAAAGCTTTATATTAAAAATTAGTAATTAATTTTAAGAAATTCGCGTTTCATTTTTTGGATATATTCCGGTAACTTATTTATTTATGAAGGATAATTTTTCAAAACAATCAGATCTGTATTCCAGGTTCAGGCCGGGCTATCCAAAAAAATTATTTGATTTTCTGATGCCTCTTATTCCCGGTAAAACTGCTGCATGGGATGTTGGAACGGGTAATGGACAGGTAGCGGCTGCACTGTCTTACTATTTTAATAAGGTATATGCTACGGATCTAAGNNTGAAAATGCCCGGCCAAAAAAGAATATCATTTATTCTGTTGAAAATGCAGAAGCAAGTTCATTTTCAGATAATCAATTTGATTTGGTTACCGTGGCCCAGGCGATTCATTGGTTTAATTTTGATAAATTTTACCATGAAGTGGAGAGAACATTAAAACCGGGCGGAGTAATTGCGGTAATCGGGTATGATGTTTTTAAGATTAACAAAGCGATAAATGAACTGGTGGACCAGTTTTACAGGCAAACAACAGGCCCCTACTGGGATAAGGAAAGAGCATATATTGAAGATCATTATCTAACCATTCCTTTTCCATTTAAAGAAATTGATTCC
>PKYU01000286.1 GCA_003132765.1 Chitinophagaceae bacterium
TCCCTTAGGTGATCTTTGCCCCCATAGTTTAACCGAAGGTTCACCCAATTCCCAGTTTGCCCATTTTAATCCCCTGTAAAATGAAGCTCTTCCTAAATCTGCGGTTAAATTATCTTCTATTGTGGATAGGGGTTCACCTGTTGAAGAACCACTTGTTTTTTGTTCCTTTGTTTGATACTCATCAAAATTTTTTGCTAAGATTTCTTTCGAGGCAAATGCTCTTCGTATTTCTGCTCTTTCCAAAACAGGAATCTTTTCAAGCTCTTTCAAATAATTGTTGCTATCTATATCAAATCCTGATTTTTTCATTCTCTCTTTGTAAAAAGGAACATTTAAATTACAATGGGTTATAATCTCCCTAAGTTTTTGTTCTTGTATTTCGCGAAGNNTTAAACCACTGGGATTTTAAAAGTTGTTTATAGTTTTTTATTACCTTTCTCTTGCGGATAAAATCTGCTAATGGAAAGAATAGGTTATTTGTAAGAAAAACTCTCATGTTGTGTTTTATAATTATAATATAAATTCAGACTGAATAATTTCCTTAGATATAAATATTCGATACCACAACTCAAGGTTAACAAAATTCCATATTAAATCAGCATGAATATTATTCCCGTTTAAAAATTTCCTGATTAGCGATCCTAAAAATTTTGGATCAACAATATTCTTTTTAACTAAAACACTTTCATTAAATATTTTATTAATTATAAGATGATTTTGTTTTGAATCAATGAAATATCTTTCCAGGGGAACTCCAAAAGGGTATTTAGGCCGGTTTAATATATTGTCGGGAAGCTTGCCTTTCATTGCGCTACGGAATAACTTCTTTTTATTGCCTCGCTCTGTTTTAATGTTACTAGGAAGTGAGTTAATGAAATTAAATAATTTCACATCTAATAGGGGAACTCTGCTTTCAATAGAAGCGCCCATGCACATTTTATCCTGCCTGTCCAGCAAAGTACATAAATGCGTTCTCTGATCATAAAATAACATTGCATTTATTAAATCCCCTTCAGCTCTTTCGATACATTCAGTTACAATATTTTTTCTATCGGATAATCTTATATCAGGTAATCGCATTAAATTTTTCATTAAAATTGGATTTGCTGCGGAGCGCAAATGAATTAAGATACTTCCTGCATCTTTCTGCAATCCACCCAGTATTGGCTGTCCCGGCCTGTTTTTTTGGTGAGCATATCCCAACAATAATTTTAAAAATATTGTTGGAAGTTTATTTAAGTTCATTGCAGTCTTAACATTAAAATAAACCCCGTATCCTCCAAATAATTCATCAGCACCTTCACCACTTAGCAATACGGTTACTCTCTCACGGGCTAATTTTGAAATTTGATATATCGGTATTGAATTTGGATGACGTAGTGGTTCATCATGAAGCCAAATTAAGCTGTTTAATAAACCACCTGCTTCCTCTAGATCAAAATTCAATTCATGATGAGTAGTATGGGTGAATTGACTCACCTCTTTCGCAAAATGAGATTCATCATACCCCTGGTAAGGAACTCTTATGCAATAACTATCTATTTGATCGACAATTTTAGAACTAATTGCAGTAACTGCACTTGAATCCAATCCTCCGCTGCACATTGTACCCACTGGAACATCACTCACCATTTGTTTATTTACAGCTTCTTCTATAAGTTCATAGGTTTTTCGNNTCCAACTGCTTCATCACTGTTGATAGATGTATTTTTGGGGGGAACCGGCTCAAAATATCGATTTATAATGAAAGGCTTGCTATTACTTAAATGGAGAAAATGCCCAGGTAATAATCGTCTTATTCCCTTAAATAATGAACCCTCTCCTGCAATGGCACCAAATTGCAAACTCTCATAAACCTTCGTTTCATCCAATTCGGGAATCCAACCAGCCGCAAGTATGCCTTTTATTTCAGATGCGAAATAGAAGTGAGCATCATCACTTGCATAATAAAAAGGTTTTACTCCAACCTGGTCTCTGGCAGCAAAAAGTGATTTTTTTTCGATATCCCATATTGCGAATGAAAATATACCAACAAGATCCTGTAATCCCGTTTCTCCTTTATACAAATAATACTTCAGAAGAACTTCTGTATCTGAAGAGGTTTTAAAAACAAAACCTGATTCTTCCAATATTTTTCTTAGCTGCTTAAAATTATAAATCTCTCCGTTAAAAATAATTGCAAATCTTCCATCATCGCTAAACATTGGCTGGGATGACCTCTCATTAGGATCAATGACTATTAGCCGACGATGAATTAAGATAGCATGCTCATCAATATAACGCCCCTCCCCGTCTGGTCCTCTATGGCGTAGTACTTTAACTATTTCTTCTACTGCCGGGAGCTTGGTTCTTACATTACCATTTTTACAGATTATTCCTGCTATTCCACACATAATTTATTTATTATTTCTTCTCACGTTTCTAATTTAAACGCCTGTTCTGTTGTTTTGGCGCCGGATTATTCCCCTTAATAGAATTTTTTATCCGGTCTGCATTTGCTCTCATTACAACGAAAAGAAAAAGGGAAAAAATAAAAAACATGGATGTGAACCAGCTATAATGATGCA
>PKYU01000116.1:0-846 GCA_003132765.1 Chitinophagaceae bacterium
CGCTTTTTTCCCCTTGATAATTTTTACGATTAAGAAAGCGACTTTATAAAGCTTTGGGCGAAGATGGGCAGAGAGGTTTTGGAAAAGAATATCAGCACACTTCCTGGCGACAGGAGAAAAAAAACTCTAACCGTTTTTGGGGAGCTGACAATAGCCAAGTGTCATCCTTTTAGTGAAGCGGTAAATGGCTTTCAGATAAGCCCAAGAATGCAGCAGCTTATGGCCTGTTGCGGCGAGTTGGACAGCTATGAAAAAAGTAATGAAGTGGTTAAGGAAATGCTGCAATTGGAAGTAAGTGACACACAGATTTACAGGGTAACAGACTTTTATGGAAAAGCAGTAGCGGCTACAGTAAATGACGAACCGGTTTTAAGCCATGTAAAGCCAGATGAAGTGACGTATGTAGAAGCAGATGGCTCGATGATACTAACATGGGAAGAAGGCTGGAGTGAAGTAAAAGTAGGCAGGATTTTTAAAAGCAGTGATTGTCTGCATGCAGAAGGAAAACCAGGCTAGATAAGCCATTCTTAGTACACGGCCCATTTAGGAAGCCATACAGAATTTACAAAAATGATGGACAATCTCATAGATAAATATGGCAACCTGGGCAACCGTTTGGTATTTGTTTCGGATGGAGCTACATGGATAAAAAACTGGATAGAAGATGCTTTTCCAAAAGCGGTTTCCATTTTAGATTATTATCATGCCTGTGAACACCTGCATGGATTTTCAAGCAGCATTTTTACTGATAAAGCAAAAGAAAAAATATGGACAGACAAACAAAAAGAATGGCTTTTAAAAGGGAAAATAAAGACAGTAATAAGCAACATAAAGCGGATAGGAAAA
>PKYU01000116.1:884-2992 GCA_003132765.1 Chitinophagaceae bacterium
TTGGATGTGGTATAATTGGCTCTGGTGCCATTGAATCTGCCCACAGGACCTTGGTGCAAAAGCGGATGAAACTGTCCGGACAAAGGTGGAGTTGGCAAGGAGCACAGCATATGCTTAACCTGAGAGTGGTGAGAAAAATAACGATTGGAATAAAATTATTAAACTAACCAAAACAAATTTCAAGGCCGCCGCTTAACTGCGAATTTGAAATGCACACCAAACGAACCCGTTATTTTTTTCATTATATTGATGCTGGTTAAAAAGTTCAGGAAAGGTTAGTAAATATTTCTCGATAGGAGCTGACGACTCATTACTTTTTACCTGTGCTTGCTTTCCAGGTATTTATTATGAATGATCTCACTCATTGGCTTATCATACACCTTACCTTCTACCCAGGATATTATATCCAGGTAAGCAAATGATCTTGTTTCAAAACGGTTTTTTTCCAGGTGCTTTATCTTTTCCAGAAACTGTTTAAGTTCCGGTTTCAATTCCTTTAACCTCATTTTGGTGGAGTGTCGCAGGAAAATAAATATCTGTTCTTCCACCACCGTAAGATTTTTCATCCGGGCCATAAACCGATAGACCGATTTTATCAATGAATCCAGTATTTCTTCATTTCCCAGTTCATAATGGCAAAGTAAATGCATCAGCCTTGCATAACTTTGTAAATCGATGCGCAAACCCGCTTGATTATCGTTAATGATCTTATGAAGATAATCAATGGCAATATCATATTTTCCTGAGCCGAAATAAAGGGTGGCAATCTTATAATTAAAAACGAGTATCCGGTGGCTATCCACAAACAAGGCATATTCATGTAACTTTTCTACTATCTCAGGCACAATACTCAGTCCTTCATTAAAATTACCCTTAATAAGATACAGATTTAGTTTTGCACTATTAATATAAATAGAAGTGTGGGTGCGAAAATTATCATGCTGGTTGGCAATGGGTGTTTTGGCAAATGCTTCAAATTGTTGAAGGGCGATTTCAAATTTTTTATAATTACGAAGGTCAAAATGAGCATTGAGCAGGTTATGCATTCCTTTTATATAATGACCGGTTTCCACTGCAATCATCACTTCATTTTCACTAAAAACATCGATCCATTTCTGGCTATACCGGTAGTACATCAAAAAATCCTGCCTGATAAACGCATACCAGGTATAACTCTGGTATAAATACAATTTTTCATAAAATCCATTAATAGCCATCTCTTCTGCAGGCAACGAAGTCTTAAAATAATCGCGGATCCCTTTTTTATCCTGTTCATTTCTTGCGTGCCCGTTCTTTACATACCAGCGGTACAGTAGCAACGCAAGGTTGGAAAGCCGTGTTACTCTGTCAATGTGCCCGCTTATTTCAAGAGCCTCTTCGGCAAGAAGCTGTGTTTTTTCCAAGGTGCTCCTCGTTATGTGCAGGGTTTCTATTTTCTTTTCCAAAGAAATTACCTGCACCAGGAAATTCATTTTCTGGTTGGTCTTTGCGAGCTCCTTTGCCTTCTCCAATATATGGAGGCTTTGTAGCTTGAGTCCTTTATTATACAGTAATCTTGCATTGTCTAATTGCTCACTCAGCTTAAGATCAATATTTTCATTTGTTTTCAACAGCCGGAGGCTGGCCAGTAATTGTTTATAGAGATGTGTTTTTAAGTTGGAAAGTTGGGGTTTTGTAATGTCGCTCAGCGTTTTGAGTAATTGCTTTTCATCATAATCTGACAACTTATCAAGGGCATCAAAGAGGCGGATTATTTTTAGATCTTCCTTCGATGAACTGCGCTTAATGTAGAGTTTGAAATGCCTCTTTTCAGACTTTTCCAGGGAATGGACTAATTGAAATAATGTATCAGAAAAATTGTTGGGCATCATTTAAAATTTATCCTGAAACGCAATACAATGAATGCTTTATTATGNNCAGCCATAATAGAATCACGTGAAAATTGGTTGGTTTGGCCTGACTGCATTACGTAAGTTCGTTTAACAATAGGATTAAGAGTTCTAAACAGGAATATTTCAGGGAGGTCCTTAGAAAAATTCTTCTTATTGCAAGCTGTGATTTCAGCACAACTTAAACAATTAAAGAGTCTCATATCAAGCAATCGTAAA
>PKYU01000105.1 GCA_003132765.1 Chitinophagaceae bacterium
GATGGCTTTGTGCTGAAAGTACTTATGATTTTCTTATCCTTATCCAAAATGAAAATTTTTACAAGACTGCTGTCTTTCACATCCTTTAAGAAATAATTTATGACAACACCATTTGGCGGATTAATTCCGGCATTTTTTACATTTAGGTTTTGCCGGCCGTCCATTCGGTAGGCATCTTCAATTGGGAAAACATACAAATCTTTTTGAGTTACATTATCATTCAGGTTTTGAACGACACTCAGGTCATCCAAAATATAAAATGATCTTCCTTGTGTAGCTACAACAAGGTCATTATTTTTAATGGTAAGGTCTGTAATGGGAACCATCGGCAGGTTAAGTTGGAAAGGCTTCCAGTTCTTTCCATAATCATAACTTATGTACATACCATATTCGGTACCGCAATATAAAAGTCCCGGACGTTTTTTATCTGCACAAAGGCACCTGGTGAAATGCGAATCGGAAATACCGTTCGTAATTTTTGTCCATGACTTTCCATAGTCACGAGTTACAAAAATATATGGCCTATAATCATCCATCTTATATTTAGTTCCAACAAAATAGGCAGTTCCTTTTTGGAAAGGATCAACCTCAATGCAATTCCACATCATCCATTTGCCTGCTTCGGGAGGAGTAACATTCTCCCAATTAGCTCCACCATCTTTACTAACATTAATAAGCCCGTCATCACTACCTGTCCATAACAAGTCTTTTTCGAGTGGTGATTCAGCCGCCGTAAAGATGGTGCAGTAAACTTCTACACCAGTATTATCTTTTGTAATTGGGCCGCCACTTGATTTTTGTTTTGATTTATCATTGGTAGTAAGGTCGCCACTGAGCGGTGTCCAGGTGGCTCCTTCATTTTCGGTGGCAAATAATACGTTCCCTGCCGCATATAGTTTTTTTGGATTGTTTGGTGAAAAGAAAATCGGGAAATTCCATTGAAAGCGATACTTGGAAATATCTGCTCCATTTCCTAAATCATAAACAGGCCAAACACTAACTGCCCTGTTTTCACCCGTTTTATGATTGAAACGGGAAATAAATCCTCCGTAATTTCCACCATAAACAATATCTGGATTAAGCGGATCTGCCACCACATAGCCACTTTCAAAACCCGCTGTGGGCATCCAGTTGCTTTGATTTATTTCGCTGCTATCAGTTCTGGATAATATACGAACCGTAGTATTATCCTGCTGAGCTGCCAGCAACCGGTAGGGAAAATTATTATCGGTCGAAACCCGGTAGAATTGGGCGGTTGGTTGGTTATAATAGGTGCTCCAGTTATTTCCTCCATCAAAACTTATTTGCGCCCCGCCATCATCCGCAACGATCATCCTATCGGGATTCTCATGATCAATCCATAGATCATGATGATCCCCATGGGGTGTATTAATCTCTTTAAATGTTTTTCCCCCATCAGAACTGCGATACATGTTTACATTAAGGCCGTAAACAACATCAGCATTTTTAGGATCACAGNNAATACCAGCCCCTCTGGCGGATATTGGCATCAGTACTTTCAAGAGTCCAGGAATCACCGCCATCATCACTTCTCAATAATCCTCCTTTTTCTGATTCTACTAAGGCAAAAACTCTTTCAGGATTTACAGCGGAAACAGCTATACCTATATTTCCTACAACTGTATTTCCAGGGAAACCTTTCTTATCATTGAGTTTATTCCATGTTTCTCCTCCATCTGTACTTTTCCAAAGTGCACTTCCGGCGCCCCCGCTTTCAAGACTGTATGGAGTACGTTCAACCCTCCAGGTAGAAGTATACAAGACTGACGGATTGCCGGGCTCCATTACCAATTCTGATCCTCCACTTTGGTCATTGCTATACAAAACCTTTTTCCAGGTTTTGCCGCCATCCACGGTTTTATAAATACCCCTGTCTTCAGACAGACCAAACAAATGACCGAGGGCGGCTACCCACATAATGTCAGGATTAGTAGGATGAATAACGATCCTCATGATGTGCCTTGAATTTTCAAGTCCGATTTTTTTCCAATTCCTTCCGCCATCATCGCTTCGCCACATACCGTGGCCTTCACTAACATTTCCGCGTAAGGTAGATTCCCCTTCACCTACATAAACTACGTTAGAATTGGATGGAGAAACTGCTACACTTCCGATAGACCCTCCAAATGTTTTATCAGATATATTTTTCCAATTATTTCCTCCATCTTCAGTTTTCCAGACCCCGCCGCCAGTAGCGCCGAAGTAGAAAGTATTTTTATCTTTATAATCCCCCGCAACCGTTCCGCTTCGGCCACCGCGAAAGGGGCCTACCAGCCTATATTTGATCTTGCTTAATAAAATACTGTCTTCAGTGATGGCAGGAACAGATTTCTGTTTTTTTTGTGCTTGTGAAAATGAAGTTGATACGATGAGCAGNNAATCTTTTTCATGCGTGGAAATTATTAATTTAATCAGAATGGATAACTAAAAATAAGAAGGGTTTCCGATAATTCAGGTTCTCTCTCTTAAATAAAGACATGGTTTATTATTACTTTGCTTTTTCGATCACAGGGGGCTTTTTATCAATCTTATCAAGTTTTTCTTTTATTAAAGCTTCTTTCACCTTTTTCTCATAATGCTGGTTGATATTATTATTGAGTTTTTCAGCATCTCCAAGTTGCTGCTGCAACACCTGGGTTCTTTCTATTTGTAAATTCGATGGGTTGGTTTCCTGGAAGCAAACAGCAGAATATACTTCTGAAATATTTTCTCTTAATTTTTTCTCATCAGCGAATATGGATTTTTGTTTTGTAGCTAATAAATCGCTGCGCAAATTTTCAAGCTTACCATAGTATTCTTTGACTAATTTTTGAAGAGATGGCTTTTTGATTTTTTCAATGTATGATTTTAGCATTTTTTGTTTTACACCTATGCTATCTACCAGTTTTGCAAGCCGTTCATGCATATTATACAATTGCAT
>PKYU01000493.1 GCA_003132765.1 Chitinophagaceae bacterium
TATTAATTGCTACCAATTGAAGCGTATGGAAAAGATCCTTATTCTCCAGGAACCAATCATAGCCAAATGAATTTTGAATTTCCCTTTTGTCCCAGTCATATTTTGTAGATCTCGGGATAATTTGTAAAATAGATTCAGGCACGCAGTTAAGATAAAAGGCAACCAATAGATACGGGTGGTAGCATGTCTTGGTATTATTAGGCTGCATTGTTTATTGGTTCAATGACAATTTGAAGAACATATTCCATATAACTTGGAAGGCACAATTTATAAAAGATTTTGTATAGATTTGAGAATCAAGCTTGTCGGATATCCGGACATCATGTTGCAGAAAGATTATAGGCGTTGCACGGCAGCAAATAGTCCCATCGACTCCATTTGATTACTGGTTTTTAAACGAGAGCTTCAACAATTTGTACAAATCGGAGCATCAGTTTCAACAGGACTTTCTTTATTCTTCTATTTTGGCAATAGTTCTTGCTGTATTGGGCATATTTGGATTAATTACATTTTCTGTAGAACAACGCACAAAAGAAATTGGCATTCGTAAAGTGCTTGGTGCAAGCAGTTTAAAAGTAGCAATTCTTTTGTCTCAGGATTTTTTGAAATTAGCTCTGCTGGCTAATATTATTGTATGGCCACTTGCATGGTACTTTATGCATAAGTGGCTAGAGGATTTTGCCAACCGCATAGAAATAAGGCTATGGATATTTATTGCAGCCGGAGCAATTGCAATTTTGATTGCAATGTTTACTATCAGTTTCAAAGCGATGAAGGCTGCATTCGCTAACCCGGTTAACAATTTAAGATCAGAATAGTTATATTTTATAATTATATATAAGCGTCCTTTCATGTATTGCTTTTAATTGGAATGCCCATTTCAATAATCCTCCTCAAGCTCCGCTCACCCTCATGGGCACACGTAGTTTGTCACACCATTGGCATTTCTTGCGACCTTCATTCGTGGCAACTTCTTGTGTCCTTCGTCCCTCTCCGTTTATTTCTTCCTTCGTTTCGGTCAATTTTGTTTCATACACAAGTTCTACCATTGCCTCCACTGCATGGTGTTTCCAGGAGATAATTTAATTTTTAGAGCAAAAATATAATCGCCGGTTTATGGACACTTGTCGTTTTTCAATGATTAGTTTCCCAAAACTTATCATTTTTTCACGATTTGTACTGGTAGCTGAGGGAGGTAAATTAATTTTTGGACAAAAAATAAAATCACTAGTACCTGAACACTTCTCGTGTTTTCAGGAGAAGTGGCCTATACTTATCATTTTTTCGCGATATGTGCTGGCACCTGAGGGAGTAAATTAATTTTTGGATGAAAAAATAAAATCGCTGGTACCTCAAATTGAAAAGAAATCCGATAAATCGGAAATCTTGCGGTGGCGGAAATATTGACTTCGCCCCTTCTTTTATAATAATATAGAAGCTTCTGGTTTTGAGCAGATCCTTCACTGGGACCTAAAAGGGTAGCTTGTATCTTCTGTTCCTTCCTTTATCGCCAGTAAACTATAGTGTAAGAAGTAAGATTGTGTTTAAGTAGCCTTAAATTTCTTCTAATAATGATTAAATTATTTTATCCTGTTATAAACCTATATCCAATGCCTTTGATGGTAATGATCTCCAGCGATGAATCATTTTTTAAATAGCTGCGCAGCTTTGTAATATATACATCAAGAGTGCGGGAATTAAAAAACGAATCGCTACCCCATAAAAGATTCAGAATTTCTCTCCTGTCAATTATCCTAACCCGGTTTTCATATAATAATTTAAGCAGTTCGCTTTCACGAAAAGAAAGTTTGCGGTCCTCACCGTCACCGTTCAACACCTGCCTGTTCAAATGAAAAGTATATTTACCCAACTTCACAACATCGTTGTTTACTTTTCCCGAAGGCTCATTTTTAATGCGCAAAAGGTTTTGTATGCGAATAATCAGTTCTTCCATACTAAAAGGTTTGCGTATATAATCATTGCAGCCAATAGTAAAACCTTTTACCACATCTTCCGTTTGTGTTTTTGCAGTAAGAAAAATGATCGGCACATCAACGTTTATATTCCTGATCTCATCAGCTATTGCAAATCCATCTTTATCCGGCAGCATAATATCCAGCACACAAATATCCGGTTTACATTGCTTAAATAATGACATTGCTTTACCACCGCTGCTTTCCATAAATACTTCAAAGCCGCGGCTCTCCAAAGTTTCTTTTACAATTTTCGCTAGGAAGATTTCATCTTCTACATATAAAACTTTAACGATCATATTTTTCATTTACACTTCTACAGGTATTCTGGCAGTAAACACGCTGCCTTTATTCAAATCGCTTTCCACCGAAATAAAACCCATGTGACGCTTCATAATTTCTGAAACATAGCTCAACCCAAGCCCATAACCTTTGACATCATGCTTGTTGCCGGTAGGTACACGAAAAAATTTATCAAAAATTTTATTACAGTATTCCTGTGCTATACCGATTCCATTATCGCTTACTCTCAATTCAATAAAATTTGGCTGAGATGAAAGTTGCACATTAATTAGCGGATCTTCTTTACAATATTTTAACGCATTGTCAAGCAAATTATAAATAACACTGGTGATATGAAGCTTATCTGCTTTGATTAAAAAATTATCTCCTTTAGCCGAGAAATTTACAAGTGCTTTACTGTTTCCGAATTGCGGCTGCATACTGTCCAATACTTTCTGTGTTAATTCCTTCAGATCAAATTGTTCTTTGTTCAATGCAATTTGCTTCTTCTCAAACATTGAAAGCTTGAGCACATTATCAACCAGCAATTCCAAACGCTGTAATTCGTTGGAAGAAATATCGAGGTATTCTTTTGTCTTCTCTTTATCATGTATAGCATTAAAACTTTTTAATGCTTCTATGGCAACACCTACTGTGGCTATTGGGGTTTTTAATTCATGCGTTATATTACTGATGAATTCATTTTTAATTTCTGCAAGTCTCTGTTGCCTCAATAAATTCCGGTATAGTAAAACAAATGAAAGAACAGTTGCCCCCACTAGGAACAGGGAAAACAGAAGTGGTAACATTATCTGCTTAAATAAATAAGGAAAACTGTTTCCCAGCAGAAGATGATAAGTAACAGGATGCGCAAATCCTACGGTAACGTCTGACATATCGGGCTCTTCTTCCTGCACGCCGCCTTGCGATTTTGTAATGGTGAAAGGAATATTGAGACTTTCTTTTTTCAATGCAGAAGTATATGCATTGCTTATTTCAGGGATCTTAATAGAATCCTGCAAGGAATCTATTCTATATAAAATATTATAGACCTGCTCACTACGATCCCTCTTACTGAATTTTACTACAGATATATTTTTAGGATTTAGTCGCTCTCCTTTTCCATTTGCAACAACAATCGTTCGATTTATGCCGGTGTCTTTATTTATGGAATTACGCAGCGTATTTACCATCATAATTATTTCACGGCGG
>PKYU01000615.1 GCA_003132765.1 Chitinophagaceae bacterium
TTGATATGAAATCTTTAGGTGATTTTACATTCCGCAGTTTCACGCTTGCAAACTGGTAGCCGCCATTAAGAAAATGGGTATGGTTGTCAATAAAACCCGGAACGATCATCTTTCCTTTTACATCAATCAACTTTGTGTCGCTCCATTTATACTCATCATAATTATTACCAACATAAATAATAGAGCTGTCTTTTACTGCAATGGCAGTGGCTCTTTCATAAGCAGAATCTCCGGTCCAGATTTTGGCATTAAAATAAATGCGGTCTGCAGTTGGATGCTGTGTGCAAGATGCAAAAAAAGAAAGTGTAATGAATAAGATGATTATTTTCTTCATGTCTTGATATCTTATAGGTGGGAAATTAANNGATTTTAGACCGGAATAGCAGAAGATAGTATTAACACATTGCGGAGAAAATTAAGGCAAAGTTTAGTTGAATCTTTCCAGGCATGGGCATTGTATTGAACAAAAGTTTTGACGCTCAGTATTTCTTTTCCCCAATAATCCTATCTTTAAGATTTAAACAAATTTGTAAATAAGCCCAATTTTTATTTATGACAACCAAACAAATTACTCCCTGCCTTTGGTTTGATAAGGAAGCAGAAGAAGCAGCCATGTTATATACTTCCATTTTCAAAAATTCAAAAATAGGAACGGTTAGCCGGTACGGAAAGGAAGGTTTTGAATTTCACCACATGCCTGAAGGTACTGCATTAGTAGTAACCTGCGAACTGAATGATAAGAAGATCATGTGCTTAAATGGTGGACCGGTATTTAAATTCAATCCCTCCATTTCATTCTTCGTCACCTGCAAGTCGATAGATGAAACCAATGAAATCTGGAACAAACTTTTTGAAGGTGGAAAAGCCCTAATGCCTATTGATAAATATGCGTGGAGCGAAAGATATGGATGGCTGCAAGACAGGTTTGGTTTCACCTGGCAAATTTCCTATTCAAACAATTCTGATGCCGATCAAAAAATAACCCCGTCATTCTTATTTACGGCCCACAATTTTGGAAGGGCTGAAGAAGCGATTCAATTTTATACAGCAGTTTTTAAGAATTCTTCAGTCGATATGTTGGCTCATTATGCTAAGGAAGATAAGAATGCGGGTAAAATATTGTACGCAGAATTTACATTAAATAAAAACAGTTTCATTGCCATGGATGGACCGGGAGTACACGATTATTCTTTCAACGAAGCTGTTTCCTTAGTGATTAATTGCGAAAACCAAGAAGAGATAGACTATTACTGGAACAAACTTACTGAAGGCGGAAGCGAAGGGCAATGTGGCTGGTTAAAAGATAAGTTTGGAGTGTCGTGGCAGGTTGTACCAACTATTCTTGAGAAGCTCATGAGCGATAAAGAAAAATCCGGAAAGGTGATGCGAGCTTTTCTTCAAATGAAAAAATTTGACATAGAGATACTGGTGCAGGCCTAAGATTCATAATTTTTATATAACAGCTAGTAAAAAATCTGTTACCATCAGTAATAATAAATTATTTCCTTATATTCAATTATGGATAAGCGAACCTTTATAAAAAACCTTTCCCTGGTCGGCATTACACCTGCGTTTAGCCATCTTGATAAATGGTTGGCAAAATTTGAGCACATACTACCAGAAGCATTGGCAGTCGATGAAGATTTCTGGGAAGGCATTCGCAAAGGGTACCGGCTGAAACCAGATTACATTAACCTCGAGAATGGCTACTATTGTTTTCTTCCGCAGGAAATACTGGAGCAATTTATCAACCACGTACGGGAAGTGAATTACCAGGGAGCTTATTACATGCGTACCCGGAGATTTGAAGATAATAGAGTTATGGCAGAAAAGCTCTCGTCACTGGCAGGTTGCTCCAAAGATGAGTTGATAATTACCCGGAATGCAACCGAATCACTGGACCTGGTTATAGGCGGCAATCACTGGATGGAAGGCGATGAAGCCGTGATGGCCGAACAGGATTATGGCTCCATGCTCGACATGTTNNGCTAAAAGACATGGCGTTATTAATAAGGTCATCTCTGTTCCCAATCATCCTGCTTCTGATGAGGAGATCGTGGAATTATATGCCAATGCCATCACTCCCAAAACAAAATTGCTGATGGTATGCCACATGATCAACATCACAGGCCAGATACTTCCTGTTCAAAAGATCTGCGATATGGCACACAGCAAAGGAGTAAGAGTAATGGTAGACGGCGCTCATGCCTTTGCGCATATTACATTTTTAATTCCTGATCTGCATTGCGATTATTATGGAACCAGTTTGCATAAATGGCTGAGTGTTCCACTGGGTGCAGGATTCTTATATGTGAAGAAAGAAAATATTTCGGAGCTATGGCCCCTGCTGGCTGATAGCTCCGACTTGAAAGACGATGATATTCTTCGGCTGAATCATACCGGCACTCCCCCGGTGCATACAGATCTGTCAATAACCAATGCCATAGATTATTATTTAAAAATAGGCGCCGACAGGAAAGAAGCAAGGCTTCGTTACCTGCAACACTACTGGACAGATAAGGTGAGAAACATGGACAATGTAATCCTCAATACACCTGCAGCAATGGAACGGTCCTGTGGCATTGCAAATGTGGGCATAAAGGGAATGAAGCCTGCTGACCTAGCGGATTTATTGCTGAAAAAATATAAACTTTATACAGTAGCTATTGATTATGCCAACGTGCATGGATGCAGGATTACCCCCAATGTGTATACCACTCCCGCAGACCTGGATCAGTTAGTTAAGGCCTTGATCGAGCTGGAAAAGATATAACGTATATGATCTCCGTTAGTCATATTAATAATAAAAGTATATTGGTTATTGAAATGCAAAGCATTCACATCCCAGCCGGTTTTCCTGCCAGGAAACCGGGGGAACCTAATTGAATAATCAAATTATATAATTTTTTACATCTTTAATCATTCTAACAAACTCTTGTGAGAATTTGTATGCGTCTCCAGGCCATCTTGCAGATAAATAATTTCGATCCTTTATTACAAAGCCTCTATCCTTATTGAT
>PKYU01000030.1 GCA_003132765.1 Chitinophagaceae bacterium
GTATAGCAACTATTTCTTTTTTTGCTGATTATGAAAAGCAGCCTGAAGAGGGTTTCGTTTACCTGGAAAATACCGGAAATTTTAACTTTATTCCTTATTCTTTAAAAGGAACAGAAGTAGGCCGCTGGCTTACAATGGATGCCAGCGATATTGACGGAGATGGAAAGACAGACCTGATTTTGGGAAACTTTTCAATTGGCCCCACCATGATGAAACATAAAATTGATTGGAAACTTGCTCCTCCTTTTATTGTATTAAAAAATATCGGAAAAGGGAAATANNTTGCGAGATAGATCTTTAGCAAGCTTATTAAAATGATATTTGATAATGTGGACAAAAATGGTTGGTAAAATCTATTAAAAGCTTTTACTGTGAAGGGTTTCAATGAAATTAACCCAAAAAAGTCATTAGGTATTTATGATTTGGGGTATTTCAAAAGTTTTATTGCAATTCCATAATCCGGTAAACCACTCCCGTCGCTTCATGGCAAGTGATAGTTTGAGCATTCTTTGATTGCCGTTTTTTACAATATAACCACCGATGGCAAACACTTTATAGCGTAATGTCTTCATCCGTTATTCTACCCTGGTATTTAAAACAACCTGCCTAAACAGGCTATTAACCTGAGTTCGGTTTAAGCGGCCAATAATTTTGGTTGATTGAGTTGAGCAATAAGTTTAGGTTTGGTTTCTTCAATATCTTTTTTGATAGAAGGTTTTTTGGGAAAGAAAGAATAAGCAGCAATGGCACTCATGATGTTTAAAATAAACCTACCTACAGAGCGATGCCTGGTATGTTCTACCTGGCAAATATTTTTCAATTCATCATTTACTGTTTCAATGACAGAACGTTTACGAAGTAATAATTTTTCTTCGTTGCTCAATGCTTTTTGTTTCATATTCCTTCTTACGGCTGTTATTAATTGTATGCCATCACCGAATAATAAATCGGCCAATGCTTTATCGATATAACCTTTATCGCCAAACATTTTTCCAAAAATTTCTTTGGTCATACGGGTAATAATTTTTGCATTGCTATCACTTGTATTGCCCTGTGATAAATAAAAAGACAGGATTTCCCCTTTGTCATTGATGATTAAATGAAGCTTAAATCCAAAGAACCAACCAACAGTTGATTTGCCAACTTTTGCTATACCTTTAAATACTTTATTGCGTTTGATTCTTTTATAATGACAAACCCTCAAAACGGTAGAATCAATAGCACTAATACCTGTACATTCACCCCGGCAGCAGTAATGTAAAAACAACATAAAGGGTACCGCACTGTGGTGGCTTAACTCTATAAAACGATTGTAAGACACAACAACAGGAAAACAATCCCTTAAATGAACGCCTACATATTCCAGATAAAAATGTTTGAAATTTCTAAACTGTCCTCCATGAAAAGCAATGAGAATGGTGATGATTTCGGAATCAGTTAAAGTAGCTTTTCGGTTACGTTTTTTGGCAGCAGCCATAGCTGGTAAACCATGATTTTTAAATTCATTTTCAAAATGGTTGCAAAAATCATCAACTTTTACGAAAATTTCTGCAACTTTGTCGGAGAAAGGTGGAGTACTCATAATTGACTTATTAAATTGATTATCAACTATTTATAAAGCAATGATTATTCCACTTTTCTATTTTTATAACTACTTTTTTATCTTATTTCTTATCCCATACTCAGGTTTATATTGCCTTGCAGCAATGATATAGCTGCCTACCTCTTCATTTTCTTCCAGATAATCAAAAACTTCCTTTCCATAAAAACCGCTGTCACCTCTGAACAACCCAATCTTTTTGCCATTGATTTTTTCTATAGTATCGGCTAAAAAGCCCTGAAAATTATTACTTGTATAAGCATTACCGCTTCGCAACCAAAAATTGGCTACCATCCTGGTTTCTTCAATAAATGCTATTAATGGATGATGGCTGTTTCTGCCTGGCTTTTGAGGATTATATCCCTTCTTGGGCTCCCCTGTTGATTACCATAGCGTGTGAAGATGGTGGAATCTACATCCAGGGTGTAATTATCGTATTGTAAGTTGCCAAAAAACCATTGGTATAAGGGGGTGAAAATATCATGATTGATTGCAGATGTGTGCTTATTAAAAAAACGTTGAAATGATTTACAACCAGCCATTTGTTTAAATCCCCAGCATTGCCTGAGTACTTCATCATGGCAGGTAACTTCACAATGCTCAAATTTATTGGCACCACACCAAATGCTCGTCATAAATTGCTTGATCAGTTGATCAGGAGCGTAACCCCGGTTAGAACCTTGAGTAGGCAAAGGTAATTTATCCAACTGTTCATCAAGGTTCATCCTATCAAGCATTTTTTTAAGCAGGATCGTTCCCGACCAGGGAGTAATTTCTTTATCGGTAAAGGAAATTTGAAGGGACATTTTTGAATTAAGGATTTCTTACTGCAATCTTACCAAATTTTATTAAATTAAAACTCAATACCAGTAAGCTTTTTATTAACATTTTCTCTAATGACCGCCATTAGAAATTTGTTCTAATAACTTTTTTGGGTCAATTTTAAAAATTAGAAATTTGTACCCTATAAGCTTATTTAAGAATATAATTATTTGGGATGCCTCGTATTTTAATTGTTGACGACCAC
>PKYU01000429.1 GCA_003132765.1 Chitinophagaceae bacterium
AAATATTCTCTGCTTTTGTAGGCCATCATAATCGAGGAGCAGGTCATTGGGATTAAGCGTATAACCCTCAAGGGTACCTTTATAGGTGGTATAGCTGACGATGCCGTAAGATACGATCGGTCCGTAATAATATTTGGAAGCAACTACATCCAGTTTCTGAACCTTCAACGGATCATAGGCAATTATTTTATTAATATCAAATACAGGAACCCCATCTAAAAGAACGAGCGGATTCGCTTCAAACATGGATTGCTCAAAAGGTTGATTGGAGCGTAAAGCAAAAGCCGGGGCATTAAAAGTCATAAACCGGAAGTCATTACCATTGCGCCGCACGCCTACTTCCTGCACATATTCCCGCATCACTTCTTCCATCGTGGTAAAGCGGGTATAATTATCCAGCAGGTACGTTTTAAAAGGTTTATCATAAAAGGGAAGTGTATCGATTGTCGGGTTTTCAAATGATTGAATCACTTTGTCATGATACCCGTTTTGGACCTGCATATCAAAATTGCCTGTTCGTAAAATGCTTGCTTCGTTTTCTGAAATTTCTAATGCAGGCATAGCATTACCACTATATTCTTCTGAAAAAGGGCTAAAGATTTCTATGTGATAACCGCTATCAATGCTTGTATTTGTTTGTACGACTATTTGATTGGCGCCATAAAAATCTTTCATGTCAAAATGGATCAGACCGGCGCTGTCACTTTTGCAACCTTTCAGCTGTATTCTTTTGCCAGGGATAGACAAGTAAACCAAAACACCCGGAGCCGGTTTCTTCGTGGCGTCGTCTGCAATTCTTCCCGTAATGATGTGACCTCCATACTCAGGTACATATTTGAAAGAAGCCATTTCATGCTGCAAATTCTTCTCCTGGTTAAATTTTCTCCACCCCTGAGTGAGCAGCAGGTTATCAAGTGCTTCATTAGTTTCGGCATTTTCATTTTTTAAATAATAGCCCGGCATTTCAACCGGCCCCCGTATGTTAGAAGACAGCCACAGGTAGCTATATATATTTACCGGGTCAGGCTGATGTAAACTATCCAGNNAATCTGTGGCAGCTAATTGTATCTCTACCTTACTCTTTGGATTGTATATATTTTTTTCTGCGTGTGCGGTTAACAGCATTTTCTTTTTTGGCCTCTTCCAATAAAGCCGCTCACATTGCGGTTGTTTATCTGCATCAAAAACCGTTATCTGCGTTATACCGCCTGGTAAACTATCTTTATTCAAAATCAATTGTGCCCGTCCATTTTCAACAAACTGTGTCCTTGCCATTATGGCTCGCCCGCTATCNNAAATGATATAAACGAAGGGCCGTGAATTTTTCGACGGGCCTGCTGTAGCGACAGACACATTTATCTCATTAATACCGGTATCGGATACATGCATTATATACCCTGAGGTATCCGGGATTGGTAATTGTTGACTGATGAGAGATCCGTCTTTGCATGTAATGACAGCAGTGTAGATTTTACCCGCTTCAGGAGTCAGATAGAAATGACCCATTCCAAATTTTAAGGTCTTAAAATAGAGAATAGTATCGTGCTGCTGGTCAATAAGAACGCCTTCGCAATCAATCCCTTTATTTCTATTATCATTTACTTTAAAAGCAATTTCACTTTTTAGTCTATTTACAAGATTGCCGCCTTCGGGGAAAAATTCTGCAGTGTAGCTTACAGGTTCATGAATAGCCGAAGTATNNTTCGTGGTATTGATGATGGTTATGTATTTTTTGAAATAATGATCCGGTGAGAAATTTTTCATCCACGAAGTATAGGCCCTCAGTTCATAATTTCCGGTGGCCAAAGAAAAGGGGAGAAAAAAAGATCCGTTTCCTGATGCGTTTTTTATGACAATTTTGCCTTGTAATACCGGTTGATGCTGCTTATTAAGAATTTCTACATAAGCAACTTTACTGATTGATAAAGGCCGGTTATTGGAAGCATTGATAAGGTATGCTTTGAACCACAACACATTGCCGCAGAGATATAATGATCTATCCGTGTGCAGGTATATCTTTTCCCTCAAATTATAACCACTTTCTTTNNTTTCGCCAGGCTATTTTGCATTTCAGATACCTGGCTAAATGCTCGGGGTCCGGAAACAAGGAAACCTAACAATATAACGATCATTGCCAGCCGATATTTATATAAATTGAATACCCTCATTTTCGATAATTTATGGCCAGAATGATGGTTTTATGTTCGTGCCTTTTAAAGTGCAGTCCACGCATGGGGCGAGAGCCGCTGAATAAACCGTTGCTCCTGATGTCAATGTAATAAGCAGAATCGGATCATACANNAATTTTAAACTATCCGGATTGTCAGGTATTATGATGGAAAGGCAATCTGATGGTAAATTCCAGTCTTGCGGCATCGAACTATTGCTGATAAAGATTCTTTTTGAGGATGAATTACCGGCGTTGACATAACCCACTACCAATTCAGACGGATTAGTTAAGCAATGAATATTGCCTGAGGTTTCATTAGGCTGCGGATCAAAGATGGAACCTACATTTTGGGTATTATTTTGCATGGCTAACCAATAATTGTATCCGGTAACATCAAGGGCATACTGGGTTACCAATATGCTGTATAGTACACTTAGCTTGGGGTCATGTTGGCCCATAAAGGCAAGCGGCATTTGATTGATTACATCACTGGATAAATTTGTAGTTGAGGCGAGGTAGATGTTGGTAGAACTGTCCGTTTGCCAGCAATTGAATACCTGTTCTGTCCTGGGAATAACCGTATTATTTCCTGCATCGTAAACATAATAAGATTCAAATGGAGTACGGAATTGCCACGTTTCACTAAATGACCATCGATAATACAAGGTGGAATTATTGGGGTCGTGAGTATTTAAAAGAGTTTGTACACCGCCATTCTTAAACTCCCATCCGATACTATCAATAGGAGGCGATGACTTAAAAGGAACGAGATCTGATAAATATTCTTCTCCATTGGAAGAAATAATATGCAACCTGTATTGGTAAGTGGCATTAAGTGTTAAGGTATTGTTGCTCTTATAAATTCCGTTTCCCAATTCAATTAAGGGAAATACATTTTGATGATCATCTTCAATTGATACCTTTGCATTTAATTCAGAAACAGCCTTGGCTGTGTCTCCTGCAGTTAGCTTCCGGCTCCTGCTGAGTTTGAAACTTACAGGCGCTGCCCCGTCTATAAATCCTTCTACTATGAGGGCATTGGTTTCTGAACTTTTAAGGTTAGGATTATAAGGTACTTTACAGTTTGAAAGCAACAAAGTTGCCAATGAATAAAATATTATACGGTAAAAATATTTTTGTACCATTTAAAAGCGGATATTGTAAGTTATAAATGGAATGGCGTTACCAAATATGGATAATTTATATCCCTGTATAGTGCCATTCTGAGAAACATAATACACGGAATAGGCATTCTTTCGGCCGAACAGGTTATATACTCCGAATGTCCATGAATTATGAGTTAGCTGTTTTACTTTATGATTGCCATCTACGTTCACCGAAACATCGGTTCTGAAATAATCCGGGATACGATACTCATTCCTTTCTGAATATAACAGTCTTTCAGAACC
>PKYU01000149.1 GCA_003132765.1 Chitinophagaceae bacterium
AACAAATATTCTACCATCATAGCCGCAAGCTCTGCAGCCATGGCTATTGTTTTTATATCTGCTGTACATACCCTTTCTTTCTTTTCGATGGAGTCTTTTTCATCCAATGTTTTTTTCATAATGATCATTGTCCTGACAGCAATTATTTCCCTTTACCTGAAACACCTGCTCCGGCATATGCAATTTGATAAAACCCATATGACCTCCTTATTTGAAAATGCCACGGAAGGCATTATCCTTACAGGAAGCAACGGTAAAATTATTTTGGTGAATCCTGCGGCCGAAAGAGTATTTGGATATGTGGAAGAAGAACTGATCGGCAAAATGATTGAAGCGCTTATCCCTGGCCGTTTTCTGAAAAATCATGATCAGTATCGGAAAGGGTTTTATCATCAGCCACAAAACCGGCAAATGGGTGTTGGGCGGGATTTGTTCGCCAAAAGGAAGGACGGGAGTGAGTTTCCCGTAGAAATTAGCCTGAGTTATTACAAGGAGGATAATGAGGCATTCGTCATCGCTTTCGTGGTGGACATCACTGCACGAAAGAAAAATGAAATAAACGTTATCAGGCACCAGCAGGAACTGGAAAAGCTTTCAGCAGATATGCGGATGCTAAATAGTGAGCTGGAGCTTAAAGTCGAGGAAAGGACCCATGTCTTGCAGGAAGCATTATCGAAATTGGAAAAATCTCAAAGAGAACTGAGTGAAGCGCTTGATAAAGAAAAGCAGTTAAACGAAATCAAAAGGAGGTTTGTTTCAATGGCTTCCCATGAGTTCAGGACACCACTGAGCACGGTCCTGTCCTCAGCATCGCTGCTGTCAAAATATACGGAAGGCTCTGAGCAGGTAAAAAGGCAGAAACATATTGTTCGTATAAAGGATTCCGTAAATCATTTGAATGAAATACTCGAAGATTTCCTTTCCCTTGGCAGGCTGGATGAGGGCAAAGTTGCCATGAGCATTGGCAAATTTAATCCTGAAGAATACCTTACTGAAATTATAGATGAAATGAAGGTTCACTTAAAAAAGGGTCAAAAAATAATATTTGATTATTCAGGCATGAATGATTTTTTTTCCGATCATAAATTGCTGCGGAATATCAGCATTAACCTTATCACCAATTCAATAAAATTTTCTGAAGAAGATAAAACGATTTTTGTTACCTGCAACGTTAATGAACATAATGCCCGGCTTTCTGTTAAGGATGAAGGAATTGGCATATCGGAGGAGGATCAGCGACATTTATTTTCCAGCTTTTTCCGGGGGCAAAATGCCGCAAATATCCAGGGAACCGGCCTAGGATTACATATTGTAAAACGATATGTTGATCTTCTGAAAGGTTCAATAACTTTACAAACAAGTTTGGAAAAGGGTTCTACTTTTACGATAAATATTCCGTCACAACACAAAAATTAATATGAAATCAATATTAGTAATAGAAGACAATGAAAATATCCGGGAAAATACAGCTGAAATACTGGAGTTAGCCGGTTTCAAAGCTCTCACAGCTGAGAATGGAAAAAAAGGAGTAGAAATTGCTTTGAAGGAAAATCCTTCTTTAATCGTTTGCGATATCATGATGCCCGAACTTGATGGTTATGGGGTGCTTCACATGTTAAAAAATAATAAATCTACTGAAAATATGCCTTTCATTTTCTTAACTGCAAAAACAGAAAGAACAGATATGCGGAAAGGAATGGAAATGGGCGCCGACGATTATATAACTAAGCCCTTTGACGATATCGAGTTGCTTAAAGCCATTGAAATCAGGTTAAAAAAGGCTGAAATTACCCAAAGTTCATATCCTGCCTCAACGCAGGGTATCACTTCCTTTTTGGAGGATATAAAGAATAACTGTATAGATAACCTGTCTGATAATTATGAAATAGAATCCTATGCAAAGAAGCACACGCTGTTCTCCGAAGGCAAACGGCCACGGTTCCTTTACTATGTCATTAACGGGAAAATAAAAACATATACAACAGATGATAACGGGAAAGAATACATCACAGACCTTTATTCCTCCGGTGATTTCATCGGGTACAATGCTTTAATACGTGAAATAAATTATGAAGATGCGGCTACGGTGCTTGAAGATGCCGAATTATTGCAGATTCCCCGCGAAGATTTTATGAAGATGATCTATTGCGATATGAATATTGCCGGCGCTTTTATCCGCATCATGAGCAATAACCTGAAGGAAAAAGAAGACAGGATGTTGCAACTGGCCTACGGTTCCCTGCGCAGGAGAGTTGCCAAAGCCTTAATTGAGATCCAGCATAAGTTTAGCCGCGAGAAAGCAAATGAATCCATTAATATTTCGAGGGAAGATATTGCCCACTATGTAGGTACTACCACGGAGTCGCTTATACGCACCGTCAGCGATTTTAAATCAGAAAAATTAATCGAAATTAANNGCATCCTCCTGATATTATGATCTTCCCGAAATATTTCCCTATTATCGATCTTCTCCTTACCCGTGTCCCCGCTGGGGGACTGTTGGGTGAAGTCTACTTCCCCTTGTTAATGATAGTACCTTGCCCCGCATAATAGACTACAGCATGGATAAAATAATATTCTCTTCTGNNTGAGCACAAGCGGGCTCTAACACAACCTTGCGCGAAAAGGCGCAAAACAATTGGTGGCTTGCTTTTTGCGACAGGAGACTTAGTGTTTACAGTAAAGTAAGATTACGCTTAGCTTTAAACGCAATAATCAAAAAAAGTAACCCCTACCAACATGGAATTTACAAAGACCTGCATAGAGTATGATACCGAAAATACGGGCGAGAAAGGTGTTGTGATAAAACTAAAGCCCATGAAAGGGGTTGTACACTCCTGAAGATGTACAAATTGGCAGAGATGAACTTAATGACGATCCGGAAGAGGAAGCCCGCAGCATTAAAGTTAAGTGGCAGGAATCTGAGTTTGTAAGTCGAGTAGCCAAGGGGAGT
>PKYU01000495.1:0-3427 GCA_003132765.1 Chitinophagaceae bacterium
TTCTATATCAAGTTTTTTTAATAAAACTTTGGCCATTTTATAGAAAGCTTCCGTGCTATATCCGGCTATGTGTGGAGTTAAAATCACATTTGGGTAGGCAAGTAGCGTGTTCAGTTGTTGATTTTCTTCTTTAGTATAGGTATCAAATTTCTCATTTNNTTTTTTGTTTTTTAATGCTTCAATTAAAGCCCCCGTATCTGTTACCTTTCCCCGGCAAGTAGAAATGAAAAAAGGAGTTTTTTCAAGGGAATTAAAAAACTTTTCATTTGCCAAATGGTTTGTTTCATGTGTAAGAGGTACGTGCATGGTAATGACATCGGCATATCTGCAAACTTGTTCCAGGTTTGCCTCTTTAATGTATCCGGAACCAAACCCAAAATTATATTTATCATAGGCAAGAACGGTAACATTAAAGGCTGAGAATAATTTGGCAAAGGCTGATCCGGTATTGCCATAACCAATTATACCAATCGTTTTTTCGGTCAATTCCATCCCTCGATTGCCATCACGTATCCATTTTCCAGCCTTTATCTCCTCAAAACTCGAACTTATTTTGTTGGTAAGATTTAATAGCATTCCAAGTGCATGCTCAGCTACTGCGTTCCGATTTCCTTCCGGGCTGTTAACGCATTTAATTCCTTTGGAACTGGCATATTCCATGTCAATTAATTCCATTCCACTTCCCAACCTGCCTATCCAATTCAGTCGTAAGGCTTTGTCCAAAAGAGGTTTATCTATCGATAGCCGGGTAGTTACGATTAAACCTGTGGCCTGGCTTATAATAGCGCTCAATTCTTCATAACTTATTTTTTCGGAATGAAGTACTGAATATCCTTTTTGTTGAAGCACATCAATTAAATAATTGTGTACCCTCGAAGTAATAATTACCTGCTTTTTCAAAACAATCTTATTTAATTATGCTAAAGCAATCATGCTTATTTCCACATTAACATCTTTCGGGAGTCCTTTTACTTCGACTGTTTCTCTTGCTGGAAAATCTGCATTAAAAAATTTGCCATAAACTTCATTGACCGAAGCAAAAAGGCTCATATCTTTCAAAAAAATAGTAGTTTTTATTACATGTTCAAATCCCAGTCCGGATTTAGTAAGAATTGCTTTTAAATTATTCATTACCTGTTCAGTTTCAGTCTTTATGTCTTTGGTAATCAGTTCATTTGTACTGGGTTGAATAGCAATCTGACCTGAGATGAAGAGTAATCCCAAAGCCTTAACAGCCTGGCTATACGGACCAATAGGCTCCGGAGCTTTCTTAGTATAAATAATTTGCTTGTCCATTTTATTTTTTAGAAGAGGATGATAAAGTTGCAAAACTTTCCATCAATTAACAAACCTATTTTTGCAAAAAATTATTATGCGAGTTGCGGTAATATCAAATGCGGAGCAAAAAGAGGAAATGCTCACGAAGCAAACCAATAAGGATGTGGAATTAATATTTATAAAAGACATTGCTGAAATGGAGATGGATGAATCATTTGAAATCGTATTTTTTCTTGGTGAGATACCTAAAGATTTTAATAGGAAATTATACTTTGAGAAGCACATTTTTATTAATTCTGTCATAGAAACCCTTGAACAAAAAAAATTCCCTAAGAATTATAGCAGAATAAATGCATGGCCCGGGTTCTTGAAAAGGCCAGTATGGGAAGTGGCTTCACAGGATAAAATAATTACCAATCAAATATTTGATGCGATAGGCTGGAAGGTGCTATTTGTCAAGGATGAACCAGGTTTTGTCGCAGCCCGTGTATTTGGAATGATTATCAATGAAGCATTTTTCGCACTTGAAGAAGGGGTAAGTACTGAGGAGGAAATGGACCTGGCCATGAAATTGGGCACTAATTATCCTTTTGGCCCATTTGAATGGGCGCGGAAAATAGGCATAGGAAATATTTTCCACCTTCTAAATACCTTATCAAAGAAAGACAAAAGATTTGCTATAGCACCCTTGTTATCCAGAAAATTTCTTGAGCTTTCCGCCTGAAAATAAATGCATTATATTTTAAATATCCATACTTCTACAGAAACAGCCATCGTAAACCTAACATGTGGCCAGGAATTACTTGGCACAAGGATTAATTATGTTGCAAAGGAACATGCAGCTTTTTTGCACCCGGCTATCCTGGATCTATTAAATAAGGAGGGCGTAATCCTGAAAAATCTGAGGGCTATAGGTGTTAGCACTGGTCCCGGTTCATATACTGGGGTGAGGGTAGGATTAGCCTAAGCTTATGGGCTTGGTTACGCCCTACAAATACCACTGGTTGCTTATAATTCATTGGAAGTCATGGCCAAGACAGCAATAAATTTTATTAACGTACCTACAGGATTGTATTGCCCTATGATTGATGCAAAAAGAATGGAGGTTTTTACCGCTCTTTATGATAACCAACTTCAGGAATTAATGCCGCCATCGGCAATGGTTCTGGATGAAAATTCTTTTAAAGAATACCTGGGTTCCTTTAAAGTGGGGTTTTGTGGTAGCGGAAGTAATAAATTTCAAAATATTTCCAGGGGTGAAAAGGCCTATTTTATTGGAACTAATATTTCTTCTGAATCTATTGCTGAAATTTCATGGAAAAAGTACGAAAGAAATGACTTTCATAATATCCCCTATCCTCAGGCGTTATATATAAAAGATTTTTATACTATTGTGCGATAATAATTTATCTGGCTTATTTAATATTTCTAATATTTCTACTAAATAATTTTCAAATAAAATTGTATCTTTATAAAAGTAATTAGAAGAATAAAAAGTTTCAATTATGTCCTATTCCGAGCCTTCAAAATCCTTGATTAATCAGGAAGAAGGCCATGAAAATGATTCCCTTCCTGATATTGATTATTATCAGCTTAAAAAAGCAGCCTTGGTTCTAAGGGCTTTAAATCACAAGCTTCGGCAGCAAATAATCAGAACTATTATTGAGAGTAAAAAGCTTACTGTAACTGACCTTTATGTTAGATTAAGGTTGGAACAATCAGTCGCTTCCCAGCATCTCGCTATCCTTAGAAAAGCAGGAATTGTCACTACAGAAAGGAATGGAAAATTTATTTATTATCCCATTAATTCTTCCCGGATTGAAGCAATAAATGAGTTTGTGAAAAATCTTCTTGGGTAACCATTAGGCTCTTTTTTTTTATATCGGGTTGAAGCCATTCCATTTTATTTTTTTAATGCTTGGTTATTTGCAGACCCTTAAAAATCTGCGAAATATACCATATATGGAGATTAAAAATTATCATCAAAAAAATAATTATTTGTATCTTCACATGGTTAGTTTTAGTTTTCATTTAAACTTAGTATTGGAATATTGAATTTTTTACCTCAATAGCGCTTATTATTTTTAGTAATTTCAATAATATTTAGAATAGTTTTTGTTTTTTTATTTAAATTGAATTGAATTATTAT
>PKYU01000495.1:3453-4215 GCA_003132765.1 Chitinophagaceae bacterium
TTCTGGTATCCCTGTATCAGCAGTTACCACGGGCGGCGGAGCGTATACGGGAGGTATTGATTTCCATGCAAATAATTACTTTGCTAATGGGTATACTGATAATGGTACCGGGATCCCATACCCTAATGGATTGCCTGATGATGGACAGATAGTAAGCAGTGATGGTCACAATTTTCAGTTAGCTAATTATACTGCAAATAATGACCTGCAATTGCAAATAACACCAAACCCATCAGGAACTCTTTTTTTTAGTGGTTCGGATCAATCATATACATATAATTCTTTGTATATTTTAGCATCGGCCGCTAATGTACCTGGAAGTACGCAGGCAGTAAATTACCAAATAAATTTTGTGGATTATACTGCTGCAAGCGGTATTATTAATGTTAATGATTGGAACTGTGGTTCCTGCACACCTTATGGGATCATCCGCTTGGATCGGGTTCATTATTCTGATAATTTGCCAGATGGAGGAGATGATTATGGAATATTGGAATATCCAATTACGTTATCANNAAACCAATTGAAGCAGATCACAAGCATCACCTTTTCAATTCCCGGGGGTGGTGGTACCGTGAACATATTTGCTATAACAGGCGTTGTTCAAAGTGCCTTGCCTGTAACTTTAGAAAATTTTACGGTAACACCAGATAATGGAAAAGTCTTATTGCAATGGAAAACCTCTCAAGAGCTAAATAATAGTAAATATATCATTCGGCGTGCTTCGGGTATTAGCACTTACATCTACTCTAACATTGGAGA
>PKYU01000103.1 GCA_003132765.1 Chitinophagaceae bacterium
CATCATTTTGAAAGGCGAGTTCTTTGTTGGCCACCCGTAAATCTTTTGCCCATTTTTGCTCGGTTACATCACGGGCTGCGGCAAAAACGCCAAGAACATTTCCTTTATCATCTTTATAAACGGANNAAATAATTTGAAAAGTCAGTTCCTATTAGCTGTTCCCGGGATATGCCCGTCACTTTGATGGATGCTTTGTTCACGTCTGTTATCTTTCCATCTATATTGATAGTGACCAGGGGGTCTAAACTAGCCTCAATCAAATTACGGGCATATTGAGAATCCTGAGATTTATTTATTTTCATTTTATATTTATTAGGACGCCTGTTTAAATTTGTCCTGTTTTAATTTCCGACATCTTCTATCGGGCTTCGTCTTTTCACTTTCAATTGTTTAAAATGAGAAGGTGAAAGCCCTGTTACTTTTTTAAATTGATTGGATAAATGGGCTACACTGCTGTAATTCATCTTCCACGCAATTTCAGAAATGTTCATTTCATCATAAATGATGAGTTCTTTAATTCGTTCCACCTTATGGGAGATCATAAATTGCTCAATGGTTGTGCCTTGTACCTCTGAAAATAAATTGGCCAGGTAGGTATAATCATGATGTAATTTTTCACTTAAAAAATCAGAAAAATTTATTTTGATCATTTTATCGGAATGATGAATCATTTCAATGATTACATTTTTTATTCTCTCAATTAGAATGGCTCTTTTATCATCCATCAGTTCAAGTCCCAAAGTAAGTAATGCTGTTTTTAGTTCTGCACGCAGCTCGTCAGAAATGTTTTCCATGATCTCAACTTCACCTAAATCAACTACCATAAAATGCAGTCCGAGCTTTTTTAACTCCTCTTTCACCATCAGCTTGCATCGTTGGCTGACCATATATTTTATAAATAGTTTCATATCTTTTGTTATAGCATTAATAAATTCAGAACCTCCAGTCGCGACATGAATTACAAGGAAGGAAACGCTGAATTCAATTTTCTGGTTGAGGTTAAACAATATAAATCTTACATTTTCCTCAGTCTGAAGGCATCAATCCCGTAAAAGAATGTGAGCCCGTTGGGTGCTGATACTGTTACTCTTTTTCTCTTTTTATTTGCGAATGTTTCTGCGGGGATCATATGCAGAAACAAGGGATTTAGTGAGAGTTAAATTATTTTACCAGGTTTTATTTAGCAACCTACGACAAAAAAGTGATGATTCGGTATTTCAATAAGGCACCGGGTAAAGAGTAATATTTCAAATAAATATCAATTCTTGAGGAAAAGGCTTAGAAAGATTATTTGTCTTAACTGGCCCTCCCTGGCAAAATTATAAACAAACACTTAGACAAAATAAACACCGCTCGTCGTACTTAACGCTGCCTTTGAAGTCCTTTGAGAGGCTTCTTGATGCAACATATATAATATCATTCCACCTTGTAAGATTCAGTAATAGGGAAGCGATAAAATATAAATAAAGGCCTTGCATTATTACTGTACAAAATTTACTGTTTCCAAAGTACTCAATTTATTATTCAAAATCCCCTATTAACACAATATTCCTTTTCAATAAAACCGGGCCTTCCTCCCTAAAAAAATTTATTTTTGCAGCACTAAAAAAATACCATGAGTAAAGGTCCTGTTTCCAGTTTTATTGAACATCATTACCGGCATTTTAACGCTGCTGCCTTAATGGATGCAGCCAAAGGATATGTAACCCATATTGGTGAAGGAGGAAAAATGATGGTAACACTTGCAGGCGCAATGAGCACAGCCGAGTTGGGAATTTCCTTTGCTGAAATGATACGACAGGATAAAGTAGNNATGAACCTGGTTGCGCACAGCCATTACAAAAGGGTTCCTAACTATCGTGACCTGAGTCCAAAAGAAGAATGGGACCTTCTGGAAAATCATTACAACCGCGTAACCGATACCTGCATTCCCGAAGAAGAAGCATTTAGAAAAATACAGCAGCATATTCATAAAATCTGGAAGGATGCTGATAGCAAGGGTGAAAGATATTTTCCGCATGAATACATGTACAAAATATTGCTAAATGGCGTGCTGGAAGAGTATTATGAAATTGATCCAAAAGATAGCTGGATGCTTGCGGCGGCGAAAAAAAATATACCAATCGTAGTGCCCGGATGGGAAGACAGCACTATGGGAAATATTTTCGCCTCTTATATAATTAAAAAAGAATTGAAAGCATCTACAATGAAAAGTGGAATTGAATATATGGTGGAATTGAGTGACTGGTACAGAAAAAATTCATCGGGAAAAGGAGTTGGTTTTTTTCAGATTGGAGGCGGCATTGCCGGTGATTTTCCAATTTGCGTAGTACCGATGATGTACCAGGACCTGGAATGGCACGATGTACCTTTCTGGAGTTATTTCTGCCAGGTTTCAGATTCTACTACATCCTATGGTTCTTATTCAGGCGCAGTACCTAATGAAAAAATTACCTGGGGTAAACTCGATATCAATACACCAAAGTTTATTGTTGAAAGTGATGCAACTATCGTAGCTCCGCTGATTTTTGCATGGGTGCTGGGGTGGTAGTTTGGGAGGTTTCAAGTATCAGGTATGAGCCAGGATTAAATTAAGATATGAATAATGTTTCCCGCTAAAAATTTTTCACCACAACAGGTTGCAGCTGTTGCATCTCTTCCTATTGGATTGGTGGGTGGATTGGCAATATTTTTTTATGGGGAAGGAATGGTAGCTGCCATCATATTTTTTATTTTCCTTAGCCTTATATCTTACATTTCAGTTTATGTAATGCTGCAACGCTTTATATACAGAAAGATCAAACTAATTTACAAACTCATCTTTCAAACCAAGGCCAGTAAAAAAGAAGAAATTTATTATAAGAATATTGTACCGCAAAAATCCATTGAGGAAGTAAGCCATGATGTGGAACGATGGGCAGTCCAGCGCAAGGAGGAAATTGAAATACTAAGAAAGAATGAAATTTTCAGGAAAGAATTTTTACTCAATCTTTCGCATGAACTTAAAACACCCATCTTCGCCATACAAGGCTATGTGGATACCTTACTCAATGGCGCACTCGGAAATAAGGAAGTGAATGAAAAATTCTTAAATAATGCTTCGCGGAATATTGACCGGCTGGTTAATCTCCTTGAAGACCTTGATGAAATCACCAAACTGGAAAGCGGTGAACAATTATTGATCAAGGAAAATTTTGTTATCCAGGATGTTATTAAAGAAATATTCGAATCCTTATCCATAAAAGCAGATGAAAAAAAAATAAAATGCTATATAAAAAAGGGATGTGAATTACCCCTGACCGTTTATGCCGATAAAGAAAAGATAAGGCAAGTGCTTATCAACTTTATTGATAATGCACTTAAATATGGAAAGCCCGGGGGCATTATTGAGGGAAGCGCTTATAAAATTGACGGGAAAAAAGTGCTGGTGGAAATAAGTGATAATGGCTATGGAATTTCAGAAGAACACCTGCCGAGAATATTCGAAAGATTTTACCGCACTGATCATGCGAGGGCACGTAAGGTAGGCGGGAGCGGATTGGGGCTCTCAATAGCCAAACATATAGTGGAGGCTCATAGCGAGGCGATTCATGTAAGGAGTAAAACTGAGGTGGGCACTACATTTGGCTTCACTCTTTCTTCTGCAAGACCTAATTAATTTTATTAATGCCAAGCCACCTTTTGAATATTCTATCAAAAAGTATCCAGCAAAAAATAGCTGAGATAAATCCAGTNNTACGGCTCCTGCCAGTACATCGTCTATAAAATGCTGCCCAAGATAAATTCTGCTGTAACCAACTAGTATGGCCAAACTAAAAAACAGCATGGAATATCTTTTATTTTTGGCTGCAAAACTCAGAACACCAGCCATTGCAAAGGCTGAAGCCATGTGCCCGGATGGAAATGAATGGAAATTATGCAGCGTTAAATCTNNATATTGCGGGCCTTGCTTCCAGTATGAAATATTTTAAAACCTGCGCGATAATTCCGGAAATGGCATAGCTGCTGAATACCATCAGGCTTAGATATTTCTTTTTAAAAAGAAAAAGCAATAGGGCAATAGCGACGCAGAAAAACCCGTCACCAAGGTTTGTATAGTAAATAAAAAAATAATCAAGAAAACGATTGTGCCAGGGATTTAGCATATAAAACCCATCTGCCTTGTTAAAAATCAAAAGAATCAAATCAGCTGCGAGAACAAATAAAATAAATCCAATGAAGAAAGACCGGTTGGTTTTATACAGGGATGACAATGTCATTCAATATCATTTTAGTTTGCTCAAAAATAATCAATTGATCATTTACTGTTCAGACTAAAATATTATATAGATGAAGAACGGCCTTCTATAAATTTTTGAAAATGATTATTGATGCTTCAACACTTTTGCCTCAAAATAGAAGATGATCTCTTCTGCAATATTTTTGCATTGGTCACCCACTCTTTCCAGTTTTCTAATGATGGATAAAATGTATAATGCTTCGTGAATGTTATCGGGATTCTTACTTATATATTCAGCAATTTTATTATCTGCCAATTTATTGATATCGTCCAAAACATCATCTCTCGTAAAAATGGTGCGGTCTAAAAGCGTGTTTTCAAACTCAAAGGATGCCTGCGTATCTGTCAATATGCTGACAGATTCATCATACATCTGAATTAATTGAGTCGATTCAAGTGCATCCTTTCTAAATGCCTTGGGGGAATCAACTATATACCTGGCAATTCCGTCGGCAATATCCCCTATCCTTTCAAGGTTAGTATTAATTTTTAAGGCAGCCAATAAAAAGCGTAAATCAATTGCGACGGGACAATAGAGTGCAAATACATTTTCGCAATCCCTGTCAATTTTTAATTCTAGGGCATTCACCCGCTTCTCTTTAGCCATTACTTCCCTGCCTAAATCTTTATTAAATGTTTCCATGGCTTCTCTTGCCTTGGATAATTGGGAAAGAACCAGCTGCCACATGTTAATGACTTCCAGTTTTACATTTTCCAATTCAACTTCAAATTGTCCCATATAATTTATTATTTCTAATTCTTTAACTAAACCTACCGGTTATATAATTTTGAGTTCTTGAGTCTTTAGGGTTGGTAAACATGTTAGTAGTGATATCATATTCTACCAGTTCACCCACATAAAAAAAAGCAGTCTTATCACTTACCCTCGCAGCCTGCTGCATATTGTGAGTTACGATAATCAGCGTAAAACTTTTCTTAAGTTCCTGGAGTAAGACTTCAATGCTGGAGGTTGAAATAGGATCCAGAGCCGAAGTGGGTTCATCCAGCAATAATACTTCAGGTTCCATGGCTATTGCCCTTGCAATGCACAAACGCTGCTGTTGCCCTCCTGAAAGAAAGGTTCCTTTTTTATGAAGGGAATCTTTAACCTCTGTCCATAATGCAGCGTTTTGTAAAGATTTCTCTACAATTTCATCCTTATCTGCTTTGGATATTTTCATCCCGTTCAGCTTGTAACCGGCAATTACATTATCATAGATACTCAGGTTCGGAAAGGGATTAGGCCGTTGAAATACCATTCCAATTTTTTGACGGGCAAAAATTGGATGCATATTGTAAACGTCTTCGTTATTAAGCAATATCTGGCCTTTGGTAGTAGCGCCTTCTATCAGTTCATGCATTCGGTTTATACCTCGCAGAAATGTTGTTTTTCCGCATCCTGAAGGACCCATAACCGCAACAACCTTATTTTTCGGAATTTCAATATTTACTTTTTTCACTACATGATTTTCGCCGAAATATGCATCAAAATCAACCGCTTTTAAAATTGTACTTTCCATCTTCTTGTTGTAATCTTTGTAATTATGTTCAATAATAATACCACAATAAGCAATATAAGCGCTGCGCCCCAGGCAAGGTTGTGCCAGTCATCGTAAGGGCTGGTAGCATAGTTAAAAATCAATAAAGGCAAACTTTGCATTGGCTTCAAAATATTGGTAGAGAAGAACGGATTGCCAAAGGCAGTAAATAATAAAGGAGCGGTTTCTCCGGCTATTCTTGCAATGGATAAAATAATTCCAGATAGTACACCGCTGATACCACAAGGAAGTATAATTCTTAATATCACCTTATGATAGGGCAACCCCAATGCGAGTCCTGCTTCTTTCAACGATGAAGGTAATAGCTTTAGGGTTTCCTCGGTGGATCTGACAACAATGGGCAGCATCATGATTGCTAAGGCAACACTTCCTGAAAGGGCCGAAAAGGTATGTAAAGGCTTAACGATCCAGAAATAAACAACTATTCCGGTAACAATAGATGGTGTGCCCTGCAACACGTCTACGGAAAGCCTGCACCAGTTGGCCAACCTGCTTTTCTTGTGTTCACTTAAATAGATGCCTCCCATAACACCTATTGGAATAGCTATGATTGCTGCACAAAAAACGATCAGCAAACTACCCATCAATGCATTTGCAATCCCTCCTCCACTCTCACCTACGGGTTTTGGCAGATTCACCAAAAAATGCCAGTTAATCTTGCTAAACCCCTGGATGAAAATATAAAAAAGAATTACAAATAAAGGAACAGTACAAAGAACTGAAAAGAAGATTACTAATCCTTTGAAAAAATTACTTTTTCCTATTCTGTATTTTATGTTTGATACCATAACTAATCTGTTGCAAATCTTTGAATGATTCTTTTCCCGATCAAATTAATAACAACGGTGACGAGAAATAAAACAAGCCCCAGTTCAATTAATGCAGATAAATATAAACTGCTTGCAGCTTCAGTAAATTCGTTCGCAATCACGCTCGCCATCGTATTTCCGGGATCAAATATACTCTTCGGAATTAAGCTGGTATTCCCTATAACCATGGTTACTGCCATTGTTTCTCCTAATGCCCGGCCAAGAGATAAGAGAACCCCGGCTATCAGCCCTGATTTTGCATACGGCAAAATAACTGCCCTGATGACTTCAAACCTTGTTGCCCCCAATGAATAAGCAGCTTCTTTTAATGCCGAAGGTACCATTCTGATCATTTCCTTTCCTAACGATGCGGCGTATGGAATGATCATTACAGCCAGTATCAGAGACGAAGTAAATATCCCGATCCCATAAGGGGTTACCCCCATTTTAAGTTNNAACGGTACTAGTACAAATAATCCCCAAAAGCCATAAATAACAGAAGGGACCGCTGCAATAAGATCAATCGCATTTTTTAAAAAATCGGAGAACCAACCTGTCGGGTAATATTCACCTAAAAAAATCGCAAGGGCAAATGAAAATGGAACTGATATAATCAAAGCCATAAATGAAGTCAACAGGGTTCCCAGCAAAAAGGGATAGGTTCCATAAATATTAGCTACAGGATCCCAGGTTTTACCAAATAAAAAACCGATTCCCAAAGCTTTAATCGAAGGCATGGATTGCACAATCAATGTAAACAAAAAGGCTATTACTAGAAAAAGAATGCTCAATGTAATCAGCACAAGAGAAGACTTGAAAATCTTCTCCATGCGAATCTGGCGAAATGCTCTTTTTATTTTAATCGATTTCCAGGCATCCATTTTGGTCATAGAAGAAATTCCCGCAAGCAATGAAGTGCCTGGGGAATTTCCTGATTTTGTTAGTGATAATTTCAAAGCAATATTATAAGAAAATTATTACAATACCGGCTTTCCGTTAAAAGTAGCAGATTTAAGAATCGTTTCAGCAACAGTAACTGCCGCAGGTGATAACGGTGCATAATGCAGGCCTTCACAATATTGCTGGCCATCATGAATATTCCACCACAGTAATTTTACAATGTTTGTAGCCCTGTCTTGCGAGCGTTTATTGTAGCCCTGCTCCTGGTAAATAAGGGCCCATGTAAATCCACTGATAGGATACCCCTGGGCTGCATCTGTATTGCCTAAAAATATTTTAGAGTCCGCTGGCAATTGTACATTACCGGCGGCGCTGGTAGAAGCAATATTAGGCGTAATAAAATTTCCTGATTTGTTTTGAATCTTCGCATAAGCCATATTGTTTTGCATGGCATAAGCCAGTTCAATGTAACCAATTCCACCAGGGGTTTGTTTTATAAGACCGGCAACGCCTTCGTTACCTTTGCCTCCAAGTCCGGCAGGCCAGTTAACTGAAGTTCCTTTTCCCACTTTGGTTTTCCAATCATCACTAACTTTAGAAAGATAATCCGTAAAGATATTCGTTGTGCCGCTACCGTCAGAACGATGTGCAATCACTATATCGGTTGC
>PKYU01000209.1 GCA_003132765.1 Chitinophagaceae bacterium
AGCTACCGGATTTATAAAAAGACTTATAAAAAATGAACTTATAAAAAATGAATTGAGTATGGCTCCAGTTTTTAAACATACACCAATAAATATGATCCAGGCTAAAATATGTATGATTGTCAAAATCTGCTTTGTTTCTATTTTCATTATAATTCGGTTTAAAAATGTTTGACAAATATAAATAAATATTTATTGATAAATAATAAATATTTATTATTTAGTAACGAATAATTGCTAATCAAATACTTAGAGGAAAGCTTATTAAATTTGGCAGGATTGCCTATAATAGGGTTGGGACAATAGTCAGGGCGATGGTACAAAAAGCGTATGCAGGCAAGCAGGCAGTGCTATAGTGAAGTTTAAAAGAGATTTGTTTTTTGGTCGTAGTTGAATAGTAACGACTAACATTTGGGGGACTTTGCACATGTCGGTAAAGGCAGGTTAAATAGCTGTTCGACCATATTAGCGATATTCAATATATATCTTTGAACTCTCCGTTGTAGCTGTAAGGGGATTGATAAAACAATCAAGCAGCTGGCTTATGCTCAGGTTTGTGGGCTTACTGCTGGCTGGGTGATATCCAGATGCTCCGGAACCTTTCTAAATGAACCATATTAATGTAAGTTGATGCCATATCCGAAATAAGCAAGGGGCATAGATATTAAGTTAGTATTCAAAGTAAAATCCGTAGTTTCCAACTTAAAAATATATACATGTTTTCTAAGGCAACAGAATATGCTTTGAGAGCAACTATTTATATAGCTCAAAAAAGTAATAACGATAATAAAATAGGGATTGATGAAATTTCTAAAGCAATAGATTCGCCCAAATCATTTACTGCAAAAATATTACAGGCTCTTACTAAAGATAATAAGATTGTTAGTTCAACTCGTGGGCCTAACGGTGGATTCTTTTTAACTGAAAAAGCAAAGAAGCTACCTGTGCGTTCCATCCTGGAAGCTATGGGAGAGCATGACGTTCTTGAAAAATGTGTGCTTGGTTTAAAACTTTGTTCAGAAATCCGACCATGCCCAATGCATGAAAAATATAAACCTATTAAACAGCAACTAATAAAATTATTTGTAACAAAAACTATTAAGGAGTTGGCTGCTGATATTAAAGATGGAGTAGTATTTATAAAAAATAAGTAAACAAAATTTAGCATGCTCAATAATTATTATCAACAATTCTCCAAAATTTAAACTTCAAAATNNTTAGTAGGATGAATTATTTTGAATACATGCAGTCATTCAAAATTGTTTAACAATCAACAATTCACCGATTCTATACCTTTGATTAATTAAATTATCCTTTACCTAACTTAATTACATAACCATAAAAAGATATCTAAAATGAATTATTCATCACAACCTGTCAATGACTTTGTAAACCTGCTTGATTATAATAACAACATCATTTTTAATATGACGCCGGAAGAAGTTTCGGGGGCTATAATTTCAGGTGATGGTGCAAGAGTTCGTAAAATTGAAGGACAATTTGCCATTGTGGAAAAAGTCGNNGTCGGTCAGCATGTATTTATGGCTCGTTCCATCGGAAGGCCGATGCGATATTTCCTGGCCAAACAAACATCCGGACCGCTTCTTATAGTAGCTGAACGGATAGACGAAATTTATAATTTTCTAAAAACAAAAGGCCTTCATACCCAATTCCATCCTTCATATACAAGAATGGTGCCTGCTCATTTTGTTGTGCGGTTAGAAGTAGTGGGCTGCCCCGATCCGAACCCGGTTTATACCCGCTTTTTTGAACCTAAAAGAAATAGCCTAACCAATAACCTGGATGAAATCGGTAAGACTTATTTGGAGGCGCTGGCCAGGGAATGCCAGAAATGGTTAAAGTCAATTCCGGAAAATGAACCGATCGGGGTATTATTTTCAGGAGGCATTGATAGTGGCTCGGTTTTCCTGGTACTGTATCATCTTATGTTAAAGCTTGGTCTCTCTCCGGTACGTTTAAAAGCCTTTACTCTTNNCCCCGATGCAGAACAGGCTCACCAGTTTTTGGATCAATTGGGTCTGTCCATTTTCCTGGAAGTGCTTGATGTACCGCAATCAATGATCGACTATAAGGCTGCCATAAAGGTGGTGGAAGATTATAAGCCGCTTGACATTGAATCAGCAACGATGGCCCTGGCGTAAAGTAAACAAATACGTAAACTTTACCCTGAATGGAAATACCTGGCTGATGGAGACGGGGGCGACGAAAACCTGAAAGATTATCCGATAGCCGAAAATACAGAACTTACAATCCGCAGTGTATTAAATAATACGATGCTTTACCAGGAAGGCTGGGGGGTTGATAAAATCAAGCACTCACTTACTTATACAGGTGGCCAGAGCAGGGGGCATGTACGTTCATATGCACCATCACGCCTTTTAGGATTCAGAGGCTTTAGTCCTTATGCATTACCTAATGTTATTGAAGTATCGGAAGGGATTCCTTTCATTGCATTAACCGACTGGAACGAGGAAGAATTGTATGCTCTGAAGGGAGAAATTGTCAAAAGAGGAATTAAAGCCCTTGCAGCTTTCGATATGCCGGTGTTTGAAAAACGCAGGTTCCAACGCGGTGCAGTAGGAGAAAACACATTTAACCAATTGTTTTCTGATAATGAAACAGTATATCGCACCTATTTCAATTCACTTTATGCCAGACAT
>PKYU01000371.1 GCA_003132765.1 Chitinophagaceae bacterium
TCAGGGAAAAATTTTTCCCTGAAAGATACCATCCAGGTCCTAAATGTACCGGGATCATTTCTTTTCCGCTTTTCAGGATAACATGTATTCCTACAGACCATCCTCCGGAATTTATCGTATCAATTTTCATGATTTCTCCTTTCAAAACTTCAACCGTACTCAGATTGTAATTTGAATTTTGCCGGCCTGGTTGGCCAAATGAGCGTCCGGCAAAAAGCAAACCGGTGAAAATCACAGACAACATAATTAGCTGTTTCATATTAAAAAATTTTATGGTTAAAAATTTAAGAATATCCCATCTTACCATACATAATCCAACAGCCAATGTATGCATTGGGGATTAATAATCATTCTCACGGCAAAGTTAAAATCACTACCCTGCGTGAGTAATGATAATAGTCATTTGAGGTGATGACGGTTATTACGGATTTCAATAATTATCCGTTAAAAAAATGGTTATGTAATTAATGTGACCATTGAATATGAAAGCAATAATCATATATGCAAAATTCTTTGGAAAAATGGTCTCCTGCGGTTGGCTTCCCGCAACATTCTAAACTGTATTTAATGCTTTCATGCAAAAACCTGCCGGTCGCCAGGCAGGTTAAATTTCTTACACATGTTGTTGCCAGGTCTCCCGGGGAGGACCCGGCCCGGCCCAAACAGATTTGAAAATATATCGAAGTTTCAATCCATTTTTGTTGATTCATTCTTACGCTAATGGTATCTTTACGAAAACTACAATCTTATATGAAAAAACTGCTTCTCCCCTTTTTCTTATCAGTATTTCTGCATCCGCGCAATTTAATATTGAAAAATTATTAAGTGCTCCCTTTCCTTCTGAACTGCACGCATCCAATGATGGAAAGTATATCACATGGGTTTTTAATAATAAAGGAGTGTGCAATGTTTGGTTTGCTGATGAAAGCGGGAGGGAGTCAAAACAACTTACACATTATACAGAAGAAGATGGATTGGAATTGTACAACCTGGCTATAACACCTGATGATAAAAGTGTTGTATTTGTTCGTGGTAATGACGCCAATTTAAAGGGTGAGAATGCCAACCCCGCCAGGCTTCAAACATCAACAGCAGAAGCAGTTTATATAGCTTATGTAACCACTGCTAGTGTAAAAAAAATAGGGGATGGGATATCCCGGGCCGTTTCTCCCGACGGAAAACAAATAGCTTACATCGCTTCCTCCCAGGTATGGGTAGCTGCCGGAGATAGTCTGAAACCGGTGAAACTGTTTCAGTCGAGAGGAAGCCAGGCACAATTACGCTGATCGCCCGATGGAAATAAACTTGCTTATACAAGTAACAGGAGTGGTCATTCTTTTATTGGCATTTACGATTTTCATACAAAAACAATTGCTTATCCTAATGTTTCTACCAATAGTGATTCAGATCCCGCATGGTCGCCCGATGGAAAATATCTTGCATACTTTCGTCAGCCTTATACAGGTACTGCTATGCCGTTTACTTCCAAACGTTCATCACCGTTACCATGGAGTATACGCTTGTTGGAGGTTGCGTCATTGCAGGCAAATGAAATATGGAAAGCAGATGCAGGGCCGGGAAGTGTGTTAACAGCCGAACTTCCTGCGGTTGATAACCGCTTATGGTTTACTGCAAATAATACGATCGTTTTCCCCTGGGAAAAAGACGGATGGATGCATTTATATACACTGGATGTAAGCAGCAAAACAACCAGGTTGCTAACGCCAGGCGATGGGGAAGTTGAAAATGTTTCCATATCCCCTGATCAAAAAACAATTGTTTATTGTACCAATATTGGTGATATCAGCAGGAGGCATATTTACAACATCACATCTCCTGCCAAACCGGTAATGGTTACCAAAGGCGATGGCATAGAATACAGTCCCGTAACCCTTTCCAAAGGCATCGCTGTTTTAGAAAGTACCGCCCAGCATCCGCTTTGGCCGGCTATTGTGCAGTCTAACGGTTCCTTAACTGATATTGCTGTGAATGAATTTCCAAAAGATTACCCTTCTTCTTCGCTCGTAGTTCCACAAACAATTTCGTTTAACTCAACGGATGGTATGCAGGTTCCTGCACAATTGTTTCTCCCTAAAAATATGAAGGCGGTGGAAAAACATCCGGCAATTGTTTTTTTTCATGGTGGCTCACGAAGGCAGATGCTACCGGCATTTCATTACATGTACTATTACTATAATGCCTATGCGCTAAACCAATATTTTGCCAGCCAAGGTTATATAGTTATCAGTGTAAACTATAGAAGCGGCATCGGGTATGGATTGAATTTTCGCGAGGCGCTAAACTATGGAGCCAATGGCGCCAGTGAGGTGAACGATGCAATTGGAGCTGGTTTATATTTGAAATCAAGAAATGAGGTGAATGCAAAACATATTGCTGCATGGGGAGGCTCTTATGGTGGTTTTCTTACAGCATTCTGCCTTGCAAAGGCATCAGATATTTTTTCATGCGGTGTGGATATGCATGGCCTGCATAACTGGAATACCGAATTATCAAACTGGAGAGCGTATGATTCGGTAAGCGCTGGTTCATTTTCACAAACAGCTTACCTGTCCTCTCCCATTTCCTACGTAAATGGCTGGCGTTCTCCTGTATTATTAATTCACGGAGATGATGACCGCAACGTGCCTTTTATACAAACCATGACTTTAGCAGTGGAACTGGATAAACGAAACGTACCCTATAAAGAACTTATTTTTCCTGATGAAATACATGATTTTTTAATGTTCAGAACATGGGTCACAGCCTACAACGCGGCTTATGCATTTATCAGTGAGCATGATAAATGATTTGCACGTGTTGATTAAAGAATATCAGGTTGGACAACGGCAAGGCAGGAGACCTCTCAATTTTACGTATAAACTCCTACTCCCTTAAAGGAGACTGCGTACGGGCCTGGATTCTCAGATTATAGAAAAAACAGCTAAAGAATTTTACGAATTAACAGACCGCAAACTTTATTTAAGTTTTCCTTCACTAAATTAAATACCAGCTTTGGCAATACTTTAAGAAATCTTCTATTAATTTCATTGCATCAATAGAGAAATGGTGTTACAATACCAAGTCATGATGGGTTAATTAATCAAAACCGCTTTCTGCCTATAAGAGACAGTTTTTACTTTAAACCAGAGCTCCGGGGCACGAAAATTTACTACAGAAAAAATTAAGGAAATGTTGTGTATGATGTAAGTACAGGTATGCATTTTATTGTGTCAAACAGACTATTTACCACCAGTTAAAGTAAAAGATTAGCCCATGCACGTAACTACGAAACCCACATTCTGGCAACGTACCGGTGTACAGAGCTGGTTTCTTAAAAAAGAAACCGGTTTCACCGACACAGCTTCTATGACTCCGGATCTTGTATATAAATATATCATAGAAAAATTCCGGGAATCCATCGCTGAGCTTTCGTTCGCAGACCGGGTAATATTTTATCATGAATATATTATCTGCTTCTGCCCCCCCGNNAATTCATGGACAATAACAGGGGCATATTTTCGCTGATTATAAAAGAATCTGTAAAAGCTTTCTATACGATTTTACAGGAATATAGGCAAAAAGGAAAAAAGGTCACTGCTTCCGCTAATAAATGGGTGTTTCGCTTTGTCTCACATCCGGATTATGAAAAAGGAGATAAAAGTTTTATTGGGAAGCTCTTGCCTGGTAATTTTCTCCAGAAAGAAGAAAATCTCAGGGTTACTTTCATTCCCCGTCAAACCGGGATTGCCCAAACATTTGATATTGCCGATGAAATATTAAAAGACTTTACTTATTACAGTGATGGCTATTATGAGATCCCGTGGCAGGACAGCCTTGTATTAGGCGATGTGGTTGATGCCAGCAAACCAAAATATTTTGCCCGCCTGGAAGCTACTCTTCCCGAAAAAGAATATGCGGGCAAAAAGCTCGAATACTTAATAAAAGATGAAGCATTTATCGTGGCCGGTATTGATGAAAAGCCAGGCCAGCCGGGGGTTTTCCGTATTCCATCAGAATGGGTATCGAGCCCACATCTCTCTGTACGCTATGATAAATCGACGGATAAATTCTTCCTCGCTTCTTTCGGCGAAAGAACCATTGTGAATGAAAACGAAGTAAAAAACAGTTATAGGGATTCACCTTTCTGGATAGATCTTCTCATGAACTCAAAGATCGTTTTGAATGGAATTGTATCTATCAACATCTTCAAAGTATAACATGGATAAATTGTTGGCAATAGGATTACTAGTGATCAGTATTGTAGTACTTGTCGCACATTTTTCTGACATCTNNTTATCCTGCAAAACATGGAAACAATTTCTGAAAATGTCGTTGAGTCACTTCGCCATGCCATCATTGCTGCCAATGTGAAAATAAACGAGAAAAAAAAGGAAACGAGCATATATGAGCAAATGGCCTGTGTATTAACCTGTGTTGTGGCTGACATACAAAACAATAAATGCTGGTATGCTCATGTTGGTGACACCAGGATCTACCTGATGAGGGATCATTCACTGGTAAAAATATCTAAAGATCATTCTGTCGTAGGCTTCTTGGAAGAATCAGGACGGTTATCAGAAGAAGAAGCCATGCGTCATCCAAGACGCAACGAGATCACTAAAGCATTGGGATTTGAAGAAGATATCGATACGCCGGAAGATTTTATTGAGACCGGCGAATCACCTTTCCTTCCGGGAGATGTCCTTCTTTTATGCAGTGATGGCCTTACCGATATGGTTAGCTCAGGCACAATCTGGCAAGTGTTAACTTCTGAAAAAAGCCTTGATTCAAA
>PKYU01000448.1 GCA_003132765.1 Chitinophagaceae bacterium
TCGCTGGTAATATAATTGCCATTTGCAATAGTATCTTTTACACCTTTTATTATCGTAATATTTCCTTTATCATCCTTAAATTCCTGGTCCTGATTGTAGGGAATTTGTAAGGAGTGAGCCAGCCGGATGCCATACAAGCCATCTTTAGCATCATTCAAATAGACTGTGGTATCTGCTTTTAAAACAGTAGTTCTGTCAATGATTCGCAGATGTTCGGTCCCGCTGAATTCCAAAGTAGTTGTTTCTTCAAGCAGGATATTATTTTTCTGATTGACCCAGTTGGCATGATAAAAAATAGTTCCTGTTTTATTGCCGGAAATAGTAAATACATTGTCAGTTTTTATCCATCCGTATAAATATTTTTTTTCTTTCGGTATGGCGTATGAATTGTTCCAGAAATCAAGCCCGTTTACATTTTCATAGGTAAACCAGATACCAACATGATGAGGGTGATCATTAGATTCACCCGGTAACAGATTTATAGGAAAAACCCTAGTGACCATAGTTTCGTCAGATGCATAAACAGGGTATAAAACAGGCTTTTCAAGGCTATCAGGATACAAAAAACTGGTGAATAATTTATTTCCTATGAAAACATCTACCTTATTTGCTGTTTCAGATTTTACCACTTGCACTATTTCATTCTTTTGTGCAGATAATTGTAAAAAGAAAAAGATCGCAACTAAGCAGAGTCCAAAATTTTGTAAAGTTAATTTCATAGATTTTTTTTCACGCGAAGCCGCAAAGAAGTTTAGTCAAAAAGGGAAATTAGTGCGCCTTTATTATATTTTTTTGCTGGCAATTGGTTTTTTAATACTGAAATGCTTTTCCTCCTGCCATCACCTCCTGTGTCTCTTCATCAAAAGTTGCTTTTAAACCAGTGTGGGAGGCAGCAGTGGTCATGATGTTTGCAATTGAATGGCTGTAGCCTGCTTCAACAGGGGCATGAGGCTGTTTGCGGCTCCGGACACATTCCATCCAGTTACGAACATGGTTTGACGTTAGAATATCTCCGCCCGTATTTGCAGATGCTACTACCTTTTCAACAGGTGATAAGCTTAATTCGGGAAGCAGATTCGGTTGTATATGCATTTCATCAGCAAAATGCTTCGTTAATCCCCCTTTGGGGGAAACCATATTGGTAATAAGATTTAATTCGCCACCATTGGAGTAATAAATTTCTGAAGGATTTTCATCGCCGTTATCCATCCTTGCCTGGAACGATACCTGGAAGCCTGTTGAAGGATCATCAGAAGGGCCATAATCGAAAACAGCCGTGATTGTATCCCAGTTTTTTCTGCCGTCTTTCCACATATAAATACCGCCGTTAGCAACTGCGCTTCGCGGATGCTTGAGTCCACTGAACCAATGCACTGTATCAATCTGGTGGCTCATCCATTGGCCCGGGAGGCCTGATGAATAGGGCCAGAACAATCGATACTCCAGATATTTTCTTGGGTCGTAAGTGTCGGCCGGCCTGTTCAGCAAAAACCTGTTCCAGTCTGTATCTTCTTCTTTTAATTGTGCCACCAATCCCGACCGGCGCCAGCGCCCAGGCTGGTTTACATTCCATGTGAGTTCGACCATTTTTATCGGGCCAAACTTTCCTGATTGAATAAAATCCGCAGCCGATATGTAATTAGCGCCACTTCTTCTTTGCGAACCAATCTGTACGATCCTGTCAGATGCTTTTATTGTTTTAAGAGCAGCACGGTTATCAGCCATTGTTTCGGCAAAGGGTTTCTCGCAATAGGCGTCACAGCCGGCGTTTACAGCTTCCATAGCATGCAGCGCATGCTGAAAATCGGCTGTGCTGATAAAAACCGCATCTACGAGTTTCTTATTATACATCTCCTCATTGTTACGGCAGGCGATTATATCGTGTTGTAGTTTAGACTTCCAAATAGCAGCGCCTTCTTCTCTTCGTTTATTCCAGATATCTGAAACAGCTACTATATCAAAATTCAATTCTTTATAAAAATTCAGGAAGGATGGCATATGGGAACTTCTATGCCTGTCAGAAAAGCCGACAACGCCTACTCTTATCCGGTCATTAGAACCTATAATCCTCCGGTAGCTTGAAGCGCTGAAAGCAGAGGCGCCAGCATAATAACCTGCTGAGGTAATGGCTGTTTTCTTGATAAAATCACGACGTGAAGTAGACATGTTGCAATCGTTTTAGAAGTTTTAAAAAAAAACCTTCAATTTAATAAAGCTATAATTTTTTTTGGGTTTAAAAATATTTCCGGGGAAAAGTATTATTCCTTTTCATTTGAATAGTTAAGCAACTGCTACTTTTTATCATGCCAGCTTAAATCTCATTAAGTTTATGCCTGGTATAATTTGAGTCTGTAATGTCCCCGGTATTTAGGGTGGTTTCGGGTTCAAAGAGCATTACATGAACTTCATGTAATGCAACTGGCCTGTGCTCTGTACCTTTTGGAATAATTATAAAATCTCCTTTGGATAAAAGAATCGTTTTATCCTTCAATTCCATATTGAATTCTCCGTCGATGACCAAAAACATTTCATCTTCCTTTTCATGTTTATGCCAGATAAATTCGCCTTTGAATTTTACCATTTTAATTAATTGACCGTTCAATTTTCCAGCTATTCTCGGATTCCAGTAATCAATAAAAGATTCCAGTTTTTCCCTGATGTTTACCTTTTCAATTTCCATTTTGTAATGAAATTTATTTCTGTTGAAATTACTCCAATTTTTCTTGACGACTTTTTTTCAAATTAATTATTCAAAAACGACCTAATATTCTTTTTTAGTGAATGTTTCAAGGGTCTTCGTATGTGACTCCCGGATTGACCTGAAATTTTTCCTTATATCTTTGCTCCTCAAAAAAAGTTAGTTCAGGCATCTAAAATTTACAGATGAGCAAGTCTTTTAAATCTACTTATATTCCTTATTCTGAAACCGGGAAGTTCACTAAGATTGTATTGGATTATGTGAAGGGATCCCCTTTTATAAGGGACTTTTATGAACATTCTGTGAACATAGAAGGCATAAAAGCATCTATTGAAAGTAGAAAAATTTTTAATACTAACAGGAAATTATTGGTAGAAAAATTACAAATTCAATATGAGGAGATAAAAGATGCTGACCTTGCAAAAGCGAACATTGCATCACTTTTAACCGAAGATACCTTTACTGTCTGTACTGCGCATCAGCCAAATATTTTTACCGGCCATTTGTACTTTATTTATAAGATTCTGCACACAATAAAACTTGCAGACGAATTAAAAAAACAAATGCCTCAATACAATTTTGTTCCGGTTTTTTTTATGGGTAGTGAAGATGCTGACCTGCAAGAATTGAATCATATGGTGGTTGACGGGAAAAAATATGTGTGGCATACAAGGCAAAAAGGTGCGGTAGGAAAAATGAAAGTGGATGACCTTTTATTAAAACTGATCGATGAAATAGCCGGAAGAATAGCTGTTGAGAAATATGGAAAGGAAATAATTGATGTATTAAAAAAATGTTTTCTGAAAAATGGAACCATTGAACATTCTACTTTTTTATTAGTTCATGAGCTATTTAAAAAGTATGGTCTTGTTGTTTTTTTACCGGGTAATGCCGCATTAAAGAAGGAAATGGCTTCGTTATTTGAAGAAGATATTTTTAAGAATACTTCCTCTCAAATCGTAAGTAAAACTTCAGAAAACTTATCCAGGCATTATAAAGTTCAGGCACATCCGAGGGAAATCAATGTATTTTATTTGAAAGACGATATTCGAAATAGAATTGTCCAGGTAAAAGATCATTTCATTGTTCATGATACAGAAATTGTTTTTACAGCGGAGGAATTGAAGAATGAATTGAAGATGCATCCGGAAAGATTTAGCCCAAATGTTATATTAAGAGGCCTTTTCCAGGAAATGGTATTGCCTAACCTTGCATTTATAGGGGGTGGCGGCGAACTCGCATATTGGCTTGAATTGAAGGATTTATTCAATCATTATAAGGTGCCTTTTCCCATGCTGATTGTAAGAAATTCATTTTTGATCGTAGATGAAAAATATCAAAAACTGCTTTTAAAAATGAATATAATGTCAGCTGACCTTTTTAAAGGAGAGCAAATATTATTGAATGAAATTGTGAAGGGAAAAACCCCTCATCGGTTACAACTTGATGAAGAAATATTCCAGGTAAAGCAGGCTTATAATTCAATAAAAAAGCTGGTGAAGGAGATAGATATTACCCTGGAACAACATGCAGGAGCTCTGGAAACGGTTAGCATTAAAAAATTAGGTGCAATGGAAAAGAAAATGCTTCGGGCTGAGAAGAGAAAATTTGCTGACATTAAAAATCAACTTTCAAAAATATTTGGTTCTTTATTCCCCGGAGATGAACTGCAGGAGCGAACAGAAAATTTTATGATGTATTACTCAAAATATAGGAACCACTTTTTAGAAATTCTTTATGATCATTCATTAACGTTTGACCAGGAGTTTTGTATCCTGGAGTGAGTTAGATAGAAATTATTTTTCCAGCTTGCCGTTCTTTTTCTCTATTTCTTCCTTCATATTATTTTTAAAGGCAACAAGTTTTTTCGTTAGGCTTTCATCAGAAATAGCTAAAATTTCCGCAGCCAGAATTCCTGCATTCTTTGCGGCATTTAAGGCAACAGTAGCTACAGGAACCCCATTGGGCATTTGCAGAATGGAAAGTATAGAATCCCATCCGTCAATAGAATTGGAAGATTTGATAGGCACGCCTATTACCGGCAGCGTATCGAGCGAAGCAACCATGCCGGGTAAATGAGCGGCGCCTCCGGCGCCGGCTATAATTACTTTTAAACCCCTTTTGTAGGCAGAAGATGCATATTCAACCATACGTTTGGGAGTCCGATGAGCCGAAACAATCGATAGTTCGAAAGGAATATTAAATTGCTTTAATATTTCAGCAGCGGATTCCATTATCTTTAAATCGCTGTCGCTTCCCATTATGATGCCTACCAAAGGATTCATTACACGCATTTAAACAAAGAAACACCTTTTTCTCCTATTCATTTTGAGCAACTCATATAATCAAAATAAAAATATCATAAATAACCGAAGTATAATAATTTTTTGAACGTCTAATTCAATTCTTTTACAAGAACATTAACCGGGAGATATTTCTTTATATTATTAATTCTATATTTGATTTTTTTCAAAAAGCCATTCATGTCACTGTTAAGTATTCGCTTTCATCCAGTAGTATGCCTGATTTTAATTTCAATAACCGTTCTTTCATGCAAAAGCAAAGAATCCAATAAATTGCAGAAAAGCGATTCGCCTGTGGTGGTGGATGTAATGGTTGCGAACCAGCAAAAAATTGATAACACCATTGAAGCAAATGGAACGGTGATTGCCAATGAAAATGTTGACCTACACCCTGAAGTAAGTGGCAGGTTGACCTATCTGAATATCCCCGAAGGTAAATTTGTAACCAAGGGTACCCTTCTGGCAAGGGTAAACAGCGCTGACCTGGAGGCTCAATATGAAAAAAGCAAGGTGCAATTAGATCTCCAACAGACAACAGAAGAGCGCCTGAGAAAATTATTGGCAGTAAATGGCATTAACCAAAGCGATTATGATGCTGCATTAAATGCAGTCAACGGCACCAAGGCGGATATGGATTATACCCAAACCCTTATTGATAAGACAATTATTCGTGCGCCTTTTGATGGCACATTAGGTTTGAGGCAAGTAAGTCCCGGCGCTTATGTTACTCCAACAACTGTATTAGTAACTCTTCAGCAATTGGGAAAATTAAAAGTGGACTTTACCATTCCTGAACAATATGCAAGCCTCGTAAGGGTTGGAGGACTTGTGGATGTAGAAGTGGATGCAGCTAGGGAAACCAGGCAAAAAGCAAGAATTATTGCGATAGAACCACAGGTAAACAGCCAAACCCGAAACCTGATNNTGGTAAAAATTCCAACCCCGGCGCATTTGTGAAAGTTTATGTAGGGGCTGAGGGCTCTGGAAAAATGGCTGTAATAGTACCTACAAACGCTATTATTCCTAATGATATTAATAATCAGCTGGTGGTGATAAAAAATGGGAAATCAGAATTTGTGAATATTAGTACCGGTGTTCGGTTGGCCAATAATGTGGAAATTACAAACGGTGTGGAGAGCGGAGATACTGTAGTAGTAACCGGCGTTTTATTTGTAAGGCCTAATAGCGAGGTAAGTGTGAGAAGTGTAAAGACTTTGGCAGATTTGGATAAACAGCAATAATGTTTGCTTTCAGGAGAATTCTAAAAAATAAATCCAGCTTTAAATAAATGAATTAGCTGTCTGAAGAACAGAATTTTTCTTTTGCAGCTTAACTTGTTCCGCAGAAAATATGAATATTTCCGAATTTTCCCTTAGGCGTCCGGTATTTGCCACGGTGATGAACCTGGCAATTATTTTATTTGGAATAGTCGGACTTACCTTTCTTGCGGTAAGAGATTACCCGGCAATTGACCCACCTATAATTAACGTCAGCACATCATATACCGGTGCCAACGCGGATATAATCGAAAACCAGGTTACAGAGCCTATTGAAAAACAAATAAACGGTATACCGGGTATTCGTACTATAACATCTACCAGCTCCCTGGGCAGGAGTAATATCACCATAGAATTCAACCTGGGCATAGATTTGGAAGCCGCCGCAAGTGATGTTAGGGATAAAGTTGGACAGGCGGCAAGAACACTCCCTCAGGATATAGATGCGCCACCGGTAGTTAGCAAGGCAGACGCTAATAGCGATTGGATTGTGATATTGGCCGTACAGAGCAGAACAAAAAATTTGTTGGAACTGAGTGATTATGCTGAAAATGTTTTGCAACAACAATTACAAACAATTAACCAGGTTAGCTCCATAAATATTTTTGGACAAAAGAGATATGCCATGCGTATTTGGCTCAATCCTGATAAGATGAATGCCTATGGAGTTGCTTATAATGATGTAACGAATTCAATCAACTCCGAAAATGTTGAACTTCCACCTGGAAAAATTTATGGGAACAATACCGAGCTAACCATTCGTGTATTGGGCAGGTTAACCACAGAAAAACAATTCAGGGATCTAATTATTAAAGAGGATAGTGCTGGCATTGTTAGATTGGGAGACGTAGCGAGGATAGAATTAGGACCTGAAAATTTGGAACAAAGCTGGAAGTACAATGGCGTGAATGCAGTGGGGTTGGCGATAATTCCGCAGCCGGGCGCCAATAATATAGAGATTGCCAATGAATTTTATAAACGTATTGCTCAAATAGAAAAGGATACTAAATCTGATATACAATTAAAAGTGCTGATAGATGATACCACTTACATCCGGCCGTCGCTTGCAGAAGTAGAGGAAACATTAGCTATCTCGTTTGGCCTTGTTGTAATTGTTATTTTTCTTTTTTTCCGTGATTGGCTGATTGCATTAAGGCCCCTGATAGATATCCCGATTTCTCTT
>PKYU01000113.1 GCA_003132765.1 Chitinophagaceae bacterium
ACAGGAATAATGTGCTGGTGTTTTATCTCTTCCAATGATCCTGGAATAGTGTTGGATTCAATGAATGAATGATGTCTACCTGGCAAATGAATAGGCTCTTGGGGATTTATTACCTCTGGTATTACCACAGGAAGCATTATTTCAGGGTTTTCCATTTTCGTTTATTTTTTGGTTTGTCAATTGGGTTGTCACTGCCTGGTTTATCATAATGGTCCTTTTCTGTTTTTCAAATTCAGGCTTAAGAGCTTCTTTGAATTGGGGATATTGCTGGTACAATTCCAGCAGCTCTTTTATTGTCATACAATCCCCTATTCTTACTGATATATCAGCAGCATTTATCTCAGCTCCAGAGCTACACCATTCCTGAATAATCTTTCCAGTTTCCGCCTTTAATTTCTGCTCCGGTTTGCCAAAGAATAACCCTGTACGATCTTTGGATGCTGTTAAATGATTCTTCATATCCAAGTCAAATACCAGGGTGAATTCGTATTCCAATCCATCCCTTTGAACGGATTTCAATCCTACTTTCTCAGGGACCATCTTGCCATTCTTTTCACTGAGCACATAATCTTGCTTCGTTCGTATAGTGGAAATGATATGACAGGATGATTGAAGGATTTTTTGTACAAAACCATTATGACGGGGAGTAATCTTAGCCCAATTAGTAAAACTATTTCCCTGCAAAGAAGAATGGTAATCTAATAAGTTTTCCCAGGCATGTGTCAAACTATCTATGATGATAACTTCCATGCCTGCTTTCTCGCAGATGGAGATGGCATCTATATATTTTTCTGGTGTGAAGGGAAACTCGAGATTCAATACATTATACTCCCCCAGGTGACTGTATAATTCTCCTGAGTGGTTCTCGGTGTCGATGATAGCTAATTTGCTCCAGTCCATGCATAAACCATAGGCAACTAATAAAGCAGAGTAGGTTTTTCCCGATCCGCTTGGGCCCTGAAGCCCCATTTTGATTTTTGCTCTTTTACGGTGAGCTGTTTGTAATTTCATTTTAATTGATTTAATTATTTGGATTTTGAAGAATAACTTTTTTCGTTATTCTTAATTGATTTGATTATAAAAGAGGCTGCTCTTGTGAGACAGCCTCTTAATTTCCTTCTAGATGAAGAAGCTAGGACTTTACCAGTGAAGGTCTTAAGCTAAACATCTTTTCAGGCATTGGGTTGTAAGAAGCAACCTCAGGTTGGTATTCATACCTGTGAGCCAGCTTAATTACTTCGCCGGTTTCTGCAACGGTGTAATCATAAGGATCTGATTCCACCCTTTTAATTATCCCGGGCATTTTAGTCCCGATCAATCCCTTAGCGATTTCCTCGCTAAATGTTGATGTAACAGAGGCCTTTCTGGCTGTAGCATAAAAGGCTCCAGTTTCGAGGCTTTGCACCATCTCAATGTCTCCCTGCAGTTCCAGGGCAATAAACTCTTTTTCGTCTTTGTTTTTGGCCAGACGATAGCCTGTAATCGTAATCATCTTTTTAAGAATTTAAACGTGATAAAATAATTGTTTATAGCATATGCTACCCGGAGGTACACCTATGCCTTCAGGGATTAGGGAGGGGTCTTGGTGGAAGTGAACTTTTTCGTTTCGTATATAAACCTCTTTTAAAAATTGGAAAAAATTGGAAATTGAGAATTAATAAATATTAGGCTCTTCAGATGGCATCTTATCTGATACAGTTAAATTGTTTTCATTGGCAACCAATTCATTTATACTTGGACGAAAATATGGCTGTATAGGGAAATGTACTAATATGGCAAACCAGGTCCAGTAATAGAAACACACAAGGGACGTCTTTTTAATGACATTTTATTTTGCGTTGTTTTCTAAGGAATTACTTAATTTAGAAGTCTACAGGAAATACCCACCTGTCAATTTATTCATTCATCAAAACTCTTCATTATGCAACGGAGGAATTTTATTTACAACTCTTCAATGATTGCTTTAAGCATGAGTGTATTCGGGAAGATCAAATGGAACGGAACATCATTTGTTGGTAATGACCCGACTACTGCCGATATACTTGGGCCTTACTATCGTCCCGGTGCACCGATACGCACTGATCTCGTTCAGCAGGGTGCCAAAGGTGATATCATCAGGTTTAGCGGAACTATAATTGGTAAAGATGGAAAAACACCTGAGAAGAATGCTCTATTGGAAATATGGCATTGTAATGAAAACGGAATATATGATAATACATCCGACGAATATGTCTACCGTGCATCATGGAGAACGGGCGCCGACGGAAAATATGATTTCAGAACCATTATGCCGGTTCCTTACAAAGCGAGTGAGACTGCAACCCGCCCTGCTCATATCCACATGCGCATATCCGGCACAACTGACCAGGATCTCGTTACGCAGACCTATTTTAAAGGTGATAAATACATACCCGGTGATGCAAGTTCATCTGATCCGAAATCAATAAATCGTATACTGGATGTGACCACCAACGCAAAGAATGAAAGACTTGTAAAGTTTGATGTTATACTGCAGGATGCCTATATACTGGATGCTATCGGTTACAAGAAGATTGAAGGACTCTATGATATGGGTAAGGGTATGATGGCTGAATTTTATCATGAAGGCGATGACCTGTTTGCAAAGTTTAATGGCCAGATAGAAGAAGCCCTGGAATATAAGGGCAATAACAGTTTTGAAGGAGGACTTGGCCAGATTAAAGTTCATTTTGAACTATTGCCCGATAATGTTGTTAAAGCGAAAGTGAGCTATCTTGATGATGATAATAAAGTTGTTAATATTGAAGGGACCAGGTTGCTGAAGTACCCGGCCTAACTCATAAACTTACTTCCTCGTTACCCTAGCCGGAGTGGGTGTTATCTCTCCTTCGCAAGCCCCCAAATTGGAGCATATCTTCCATTTTCCTTCCAGGTTTTTAGAAAGTGAAGGAGGCACCAGTTTGGTAGCTTAATGAAATTATATACTATACTTAATGCTATAAAATTTAATATGGAAGGGGGAAGGTTAATTTAGAATTGGAGGGAGGAAAATGGATGGTATTATGGGTGCACTTCTCGCTCATACAAACCAAAAGAATTGAGCGCTTCAGTTATATAAAAAGACAACTCTTGTTATAGAGAATGAAGGAATTTATCCACAAAAACCGTATGTACCTAGTATGTACAAATTAAAATGTGAGGGTATATTTTATTTATAATAGCTTGATTTTCAGTGACCCCGGAAGGGCTCGAACCTTCGGCCCGCTGATTAAGAGTCAGCTGCTCTACCAACTGAGCTACGGAGTCAATTACTGCAAATATATAATCATATGATGACACCCGAAGTTTTGGTTTAACTTTTCAGATTCTGAATTCAAATATTAAAAGTCAGGAGCTAAATCATGGCTTAAACGGAAACGGTTAATGCAGGGTTAAATTTCCAATAATATCAGATATCCGGTTTAATTTTTTGATTTTACTCAGAATCTTAATCATATTTTCATATTCTAAAAAGAGTCACTGTTTCATATAAACATTATTTACACATAAGGATTTTGAATACGAAATATAACGGAAAAAATTTTTCAGTGAGGATAAAAATATCAAGTGATTTTTATGTGTAACTTTTTCTAATTAAACAAAATAGTTAAATGGAAATTTTTGACGCCGGCAGCTCATGATAAGACTTTTACTGGGATTAGATAAATGGCTGCTGCTACTTATTAATAGCCATCATAATCCTTTTTGGGATAGCATCATGTGGTTTGCCAGTGGAATAATTAACTGGAATCTATTGAGACCAAATTAAAGACCCATTTCCTGCTCATTTTTTGACTTCCAATTCATTTTCCAATTCATTTTTTGACCGATTTTTCTTGTCGTTTTTTCCCGTTTTTCATTATTGAACCCAAGGGAAAATAACTGAAATCTTTTTCTTTGTTTTTTTGAATTCTATACTAATTTTTCATTAAATTATGGTTGATNNATTATTCAATAACTCCATTTTGGGATAAATCTGTTTTGGATTCAAAAACGAAATATTCCCGGGTAAGGCTCACTATTAATCTAAACCGGAAGCAATTTAGGATTACCCTAAAAATAAGATGCACGAAAGCTGAATTTGATGCAGCACTATCTTCCAGGTCTGAAAATGCAAAGAAATTAAGATTGGAGTTGAATGATTATATCCAAAAGGCGGAAAAAATCCTGGAGCGTCTGCCTAATCCAACAAAGGAATCATTCACCCGCCTATTCAAATCTGAAACTGATTTATTTGTCTCCAATAAAACTGATGTCTATTATTTCTTTGATATGAAATATGATGAGGTGATGAAAGAAGGAAGGATTGGAACAGCCAAATATTATGATGGCTGTAAGACCAATTTAAAGAATTTTAAATCATCCCTTTATTTTGAAAATATTGATGAAATTTTTTTGAAACAATATCAGACATACTTATTGAATCGTGGGAATTCCCCTTCTACCGTTGCATTACGATTAAGATGCTTAAGGATAATGTATAATTATGCAGTAAACAAAGGGTTTATTTCAAATAAATACTACCCATTCAAGAAATTCAATATGGGTTCTACCGCTAAATCCAAAAAGGTTTTATATCCACAACAATTAAAAGCCTTATACGAATATGTTCCAAGAACACTGAGAGAGGATAGGGGAAAGGATTATTTCTTTTTTTGTTTTCTGTGCAATGGCATGAATTTTAAGGATATGGCATATTTGAAACGAAATCAAATCCATCATGACACGATAACCTTTGTTAGGCAGAAAACCAAGAATACTACTCATGAAACAAATGAAATTCAGGTCTATATGCATGATGAGGTGAAAAGAATTTTGAGCAAATGGGGGAATAAAGATATTTCTCCTGATGCCTATTTGTTCCCTATCCTTCCATCGAAATTCAAATCCATTGAACATAATGAAGCAACAAGGTCAATGCATCAAAGGCGGGTAAATAAATCTTTAACCTCAATAGGAAAATCGCTGGGATTTGATTTTAATATCACTATCAATTTAGCGCGGCATTCCTTTGCGACAACTTTAAAATTAAATGGCACCAACGTCTCCTTTATTTCAGAATTATTGGGGCATACAAGCATGAAAACCACCATGCATTATTTGAAAACAATTCCTGGAGATGAACTGAAGGCTGTTTCTGACACCTTGCTTCAGTTCGCATAAATGAAAGAAAATAATAGAAGGTTATAGAAAACAAAAAGAGTATGAAAAAAGGTTTAGGCGGAATTGAGAAAATGATTATAGCATTGATTCTCCTGTTTGTTGCAAAAAAAGCAATTGAGAACCCAAAAGAAGCAAAGGGATGCTTGCTCTATTTATATTAATTTTTATTAAACTTTTTACAGCATCCGCTGTAGTAGGTATTGTAGATTTTATAAATGAACCTCGCCTTCTGGAAAGAGCACCAGGGGAATCTTTAGAACACAGAAATTTAAGGCAAAGGTTTAAAAATGATGGATATGGGCCGGAATTTTATGAATATAAAAACAATCAAGACGGGAACAATTGACGCATTCTACCACATTTAAAAATTTTTTTGAAAAGAGGTGCTTTAAATGCAAAGCAAAAAACCTGTTTCTTTTAATAAGAAGATAATTAAGGCCCCTGAAATTACCATCAGCTACAACCCAAGGTTAACTCGTAAACCGACCATTGTTTGTTCAATTGATACGTATGTATTGTTTCTTGATTATTTCCCTAAAAATACCATTCAACTTCAGGAAAGAGTAGCAGTAATGTTTTTAAATCATACCCAAAAGGTCTTGGGAATTTATTTATTATCTGTCGGAGGAATGACCTGCTCAATTGCAGACATAAGATTGATTTTTTCTGTTGCACTAAAAACCGCTTCAACCGGAATAATGATTGCAAATTATGTAAAGTAAATGGTTATGTAAAGTTGGTTATTCAAAACCTTTTGTTGCGGCACAATAAAAAGAATCTTCTTGACATAATAATAAACACTTCCCGACGGCATTTTCGGTACATTCCTTTTTATTTTCTTAATGGATAATTTATTTTGATATTTCTCATATACCTAGAATCAAAAAAGGTTCCCCCTGCAAATCCTTGCTGGATAACAGGAGAAACCTTTTAAAAAATGAATAATCAATCACCTCGCCAAAACCATAACCTTGGTATCAATCAAATTGCCATCTACATACAGGGAATATGAATAATTTCCTGATGCGAGTGTTGCTGTTTGCAGGGTTATTTGTCCGCTGCCTGTACCATTAAGCTGTATAGTCTTAATGTCACGGCCATTTATACCAGTGACCTTAATAAAGGCATGACCAGCTGTCTCTGGAACATAATAATTAATCAGCGTGGTTTGGTTAAATGGATTGGGAATATTCTGCTCCAGCTT
>PKYU01000337.1 GCA_003132765.1 Chitinophagaceae bacterium
TAATGTGTTTTCGGGAAAGCCCTTTGTCATTTGGTCCCGTACCCATAGGGTTAAATACTTTTGTTGCCAATACGACTTCATCGCGTCTTGCAAAATCTTTCAATGCACGCCCTAATACTTCTTCGCTGGCTCCAAAGGAATAAATATCAGCCGTATCAAAAAAATTAATGCCAAGTTCAAGCGCCTTGTGAATAAAGGGCCCGCTTTGTTCCTCGTTTAACGCCCACGGCCACCGGTCTGTGGGCTTTCCATAAGTCATGGTGCCGAGGCAAATACGGGAAACTTTCATTCCTGTATTACCAAATCTTATATATTCCATATTTTTTTTCAGGTAAAGTTACAAACACACAATTTTATAAACACAAATCCTTTATAATTCAGATATTTTCAGACAGAGAGTAAAACTGCAACGTAATGGCAAACTGCAGCAGCAAGTACCAGGAAATGCCATAAGGCATGATGCCAATGGAATTTTTCCCAGAAATAAAAAATAATACCCAATGAATATAAGGCGCCGCCAATAAAAATGAAGGTTAACACGTCTGAAGGTATGGCCGTAAAAAACTGTTGCCCACCAGCCAATAATATCCATCCCATAGCCAGGTAGATAATTACGGAAACAATTTCAAACCTGCCGGTGAAAAATATCTTGAAAATAATTCCAAGCGCAGTCAGGCTCCACAAAATAATCAGTAACATATTTCCAAAAGAATTTCTAAGGTATATCAGCAAAAAAGGAGTGTAGGTACCCGCAATCAAAAAGTAAATGCTGATGTGNNCTCGAGTACTCTTTTCACCTGCGGCTGTTGAAAGCCATGATATACGGTTGAAAAAGTAAATAACATAAGGAAAGTGAATCCATAAATGCTGGCGCCAACAATAGCGGGAATGTTTGCATTTCTTGCGGCCATTACGGTTAGTATGGGAATACTTATGATGCCGAATAGAATACCAAAGCCATGTATCATACTGTGCACCATTTCCTGCTTTATAGTAAAGCCGGGATTTGGAGGTTGTTGAGTTGAGTCGTTATTATTATTTTTTGTGGGCATAACAGATTTAATCTCTGTAAAGATAGAACAGCTTCCCCGATTTGATAATCCGGAATGACAGGAACTTAATTTCGGCCTTATAATATTTCAAAGAAAGAATTTTATACCTATGAAATCTTTATTCATAAAAAGCTCCTAAAAATAAATTTCATTTACAAATCTTTCAGTTTGTACCTTAGTGGTATAAGCGATTGCTTGAGTGATATTAAAAGAGTAATCTTATTCGAATAATATTTCCCGGCCAGGTAAATGCCTGAGGGTTACAAAAAAGATCTAACGATTATGCCACCAGATTCAACCTACGTCAATACAAAAGGTAAAAATCAAAATTCCTACGATGCCATTGTTATAGGCAGCGGCATCAGCGGGGGTTGGGCCGCGAAAGAATTATGCGATGCCGGATTAAGAACGCTGTTACTTGAACGTGGCAGAAATGTTGTTCATCTAAAAGATTATCCAACAGCCACTATGCCACCATGGGAGTTCGAACACAGGGGAGAAATGCCGGCAAGCATAACCAAAGAAAATCCTGTGGTGAGCAGGTGCTATGCTTTCGGTGAAGCCACCCAACAGTTTTTTGTAAAGGACACAGATCATCCTTACATCCAGGAAAAGCCATTTGACTGGATACGTGGTTACCAGGTTGGTGGCAAAAGTTTGCTATGGGCAAGGCAAACGCAGCGATGGAGCAAATATGATTTTGNNGCCATGGTATTCCCATGTAGAGAAGTTTGCCGGCATAAGCGGTAATATGGATGGCGTGGATACATTGCCGGATGGCGAATTTTTACCACCGTGGGAAATGAATTGTGTTGAAAAGGAAATTAGCGGCAAAATAATGGCGAATTACAAAAACCGTTTTGTAGTGCAGGGCCGTTGTGCACACCTGACGCAGCCAAAGCAAATTCATATCGAGCAAAACCGGAATCAATGCCAGGCAAGAAGCCTATGCGAAAGAGGTTGTCCTTTTGGAGGATACTTCAGTTCAAATGCCTCCACTATTCCCTGGGCATTAAAGACAGGTAATTTAACCATCCGTCCGGAAAGTTTGGTAGATTCTTTGATTTACGACGAAGCGAAGGGCAAGGCTACCGGCGTAAATGTCCTTGATGCCAAAACTTTACAGGCAACTCAATTTTTTGCACGCATCATTTTTGTGAATGCAGCCTGCCTCAACACCAATTTGCTGCTGCTGAATTCCACTTCTCACAGGTTCCCGAATGGTTTTGGAAACGACAATGGTTTGCTCGGGAAGTACATCGCTTTTCAAAACTACCGGGGTACTGTAAGCGCTACTTATGAAGGACCTGAAGATAAATATTATTACGGCCGTAGGCCCACGCAACCCATGATGCCAAATTTCAGAAATGTGCATAAACAGGAAACTGATTTCCTGCGGGGGTATATGGTATTCTTTGGTGCAGGAAGGGGTTATGGTATCGCCAATGGACTTGGGGCTGACTTTAAGGATGCATTGTCAGAGGCCGGAAACTGGAATGTAAGCATTATGATGCAGGGAGAAACAATCCCCAAAGAAACCAACCATGTAAGATTAAGTACGGACAAAAAAGATGCATGGGGAATGCCGCAACTGATTACTTCGGTTGATTACGATGATAATGATGTAAAAAGCATGGGAGATTTTTTGCAGGTAGCGTCAGAGATGTTCGACAAAGCGGGCTGTAAAAATATTCAGCCGCATGACAGCATGCAGGCCCCTGGACTTGATATACATGAAGTGGGAGGTTGCAGAATGGGTAAAGATCCTAAAACATCTTTGCTGAACAAATGGAACGCTTTTCATAACTGCAGCAATGTATTTGTAACAGATGGAGCCTGCATGACATCAACAAGTACTCAAAATCCTTCTCTTACTTTTATGGCGATCACTGCAAGGGCAGCCAATCATGCGGTGGAAGAATTAAAAAAGGGAGAGATTAAGTAATTGATTGCCAATGCCGGTGTTCCGAAAAAAAAGAACACATTATAAATCCTGGTGATTCGGATTGTCCTAATGACAATACAAAAAGTATAATTGCAGATTGCTGATACTGAATAAAACTATTTTT
>PKYU01000136.1 GCA_003132765.1 Chitinophagaceae bacterium
AATACGGAAATATTGATTATTCCATTATCGCACCGGCTAATTTAATCATTGTCGGTTCCGGCCAATTGCAAAACCCTTCAGAGGTGCTTACTTCAATTGTTAGAAATCGTCTTGAACAGGCAAAAAACAGCGATAAAACAGTTACCATTATTGGCGTAGATGAGTTAGGGAGCACAGCCTATTATCCTGCAAAATCAAGTCTTACATGGCATTTCATTTGCAGCAATACACGCGATGTGGCATGGGCTGCATCAAAGGCCTTCATTTGGGATGCTGCCCGAATTAATTTACCGGGAGGTAAAAAGTCCCTTGCACAATCTGTTTACCCCTTAGAAAGCGCTACTGACAGCGGATGGAAAAGGTCAACTGAATTTGTAAAAGGTGCAATAGAATTGTATTCAAATGAATGGTACGGATTTCCCTATCCTTNNTGTATTTTGTTCTTATAAAAGTGAAGCAGGTGGTTTATGGGATGTTACCAATCATGAGTTTGGTCATACCTGGTTTCCAATGATTGTTGGTTCCAATGAACGTAAATATCCCTGGATGGATGAAGGATTTAATACATTCATCAATGGCGTGGACACTAAAGTTTTTAATCATGGTGAATTTTATCAAAAGAATGATGTTCAGAAACTGGCACCTTATATGTTTAAGAAAGATGCTGTCGATATCATGACCATACCTGATGTAATCCAGCCGGAATTTTCGGGAATAGCTGCCTATGAAAAGCCGGCCGATGGTTTACATATTCTTCGAAATTACATTCTTGGAAAAGAACGATTCGACTCTGCTTTCAGGATCTACATTGATCGCTGGGCCTTTAAGCACCCTACACCCTGGGATTTTTTCAGAACAATGGAAAATGTAGGTGGTGAAGATCTTTCCTATTTCTGGCGGGGATGGTTTTTATCCAACGCAAAACTTGACCAGGGAGTAACCTCGATAAGGTATATTGGTAATGATCCGGCGAATGGCGCCTTGATCACCTTAATAAATAACGAACAAATGGTGTTGCCTGTTCCCTTGCTGATTGAGCAAGAAAATGGGACAACAGACTCTCTTACATTGCCGGTAGAAATATGGCTACGTGGGGGTAATTGGACATTCCGGTATCCATCAACTTCAAAAATAAAAAAAGTTACTATCGATCCGGAGCATTATTATCCTGATATTGACTCTTTTAATAACAGCCTTTCAGGAATACCCCCAAAGCCGGTTCCAAAGGGCCTTTCTGCATCTGATGTTATCAATTCTTATATAAAAGCTATTGGCGATTCCGGTAAGATTAAAGCCATTAAAGACTTTTCTTACCTCGCATCAGGTAGTGTACAGGGTCAAAATATTCAGCTATCAAATAAATATAAAGCTCCTGATCACTTACTCCAGGAAATTATGCTATCACCCTCAAACACGGTTGTACAAAAAACGCAGATCAATGGTGATAGTGTCAGCATCTCTTCAATGGGATATCCCCAACCTGTAGATGAAGCGTCAAGAAAAAGGGTTGTTGAACAATCGATGCCTTTCCCGGAATTACGATATAACAGTCCCGGTTATGAGCTTTCGCTGTCGCCTTATATGGAAATTATTGATGGAAAAGATGCTTATACGGTTAGAATAAATACACCTTCAGGCATTAGTTTTAAGGATTATTATGATGCCGTCACGGGGTTTAAAATTCGAAGCGAGATTATTTCAGAAACAGCATCAAGCGCTATTAGTTATTCGAATTATAAGGAAGTAGATGGGATTTTGTTTCCATTTACCGAAATAATTTCACAATCATTTGAAATCAAGCTTGAGGTAAAAGAAATAAAAATCAATGCCGGCCTGACAAATGAAGATTTTAAATAAATTTTAATTTCATTGGTGAAATGTTTGACGACCTTAAGTGCAAAATAAGAATTTGCGTCTCTTTGCGGAAGTTCAATTTAGAAGGTGATTTAATGGTCTTATAATATAAATTTTAAAAAGAATAATTATGAAAAAGTCCCTTCGTCTTATTTCCTTAATAATATTAATGTTCCTTACTGAGTATGTCAGCGCTCAAGATAATAAGCCGTTATATAATGCGCCTTTAGGGGTTCAGGCTTATACTTTCAGGAAAAGTTTCCCAATTAATATAGCCAAAACGCTGGACACCATACAAATGATGGGATTCACTGAAATGGAGAGTACAAGCCATGGCCTTCCGCCGGAAGAATTTAAGCGCATGTGCAACCAAAGAGGAATCTCAATTCCTTCTTCAGAGGCAAGCTATGACCAATTTGTAAAATTGCCGGATTCCATAGCCCATGTTGCCAAAGCATTGGGAGCCAAATATGTAATGTGTGCATGGATCCCTCACCAAGGTGCATTGACACTTGAAGATGCTGAAAAAGCAGTAGGCGTATTTAACAAAGCTGGGAAATTATTAAAGGACAGCGGACTTATCTTTTGCTATCATGCGCATGGATATGAGTTTCAGCCTTATAAAAACGGTACGCTGTTAGATTACCTTATTAAAAAGACCAACCCTAAATATGTATCTTTTGAGATGGACATTTTCTGGATAATCTTTGGTGGTGGAAACCCGGTTGCTTTAATGGAAAAATATGGGAACCGGTGGAAGTTGATTCATTTAAAAGATATGAGAAAAGGAACCGTCGGGAATCTCAGCGGTGGTACATCTGTTGAAAATGATGTTGCGCTGGGAACAGGAGAAATTGATATTCCTGCCATTTTAAAAGAAGCCAAAAAGATTGGAATCAAACATTATTTTATTGAAGACGAAAGCAATTTTGTTAACGAACATGTGCCACAAAGTATCGCCTATTTGAAAAGTCTGAAAGAATAATGGTATTCATCGAACGGTTAAAATTAATCAGGCATTTAAAAAATAAATATTATTCTAGATCCTGGCTTCTTTAAATCACATTAGTCAGGCTCCTGGTTCAGTTTATCTTATTAACATTGATTACTGCATTTTCTTTTGGTGGTACCGCAACCACTATCAGGCAAATAGCACAATTTTGTACCGTAGTGTTTGGGTCTATCTGAAAAGTAAAAACATCTCCCTTTTGTAAACCGTAATTTCCAAAGGTGCAATAATTGGATACCGTAAATACATTGGCGTAAGTACTGTCAATATCCCTGTTATACCAGGAAGATACAATGTTTGCTGTATCAATATCCCCCTTTTCCAATTGGATAGCATAATGCAGACATGGGCCGTTTACGATGAGTTTACCCGTTAATACAGGACCAGTAATGAAACTTTTTTTGCATTGAATGTTAAAAATGCAAATAGCAAATAATAAAGGAAATAATTTCATATTTTTTTTATGAAGACTATTCAATTCAATAAATAGCTGCATGAATGATGCCATACAACAGATTCATTTCACTTTTTTTTATAAAAAACATAAAGTAATTGTCTAAAGAATTTAATTTCTGTGAAATAATCACCGTGGGTAATCATTCATGTTTTTCAATTTTCATTTTAGAAACCCAAAGATAAACAGCCCAAATAACTGTTACGACGAATAAAATAATGATTAAAATATAATATTTGCTAAAGAAGTTATGGAAGTAGGCCCCCACCAAAAGATAAGCCGAAGCTATACATAATTTTAAGGGAATAAATTCCGCATTCGTCCATGTTGTTTTTATACTGAAAAAATTCATCACAATTGGTTTTAGTTAATTGCTATAATATGGCAGAAACATAATTTTTTTACAGAAAGAATAGTTTTTGTACACTTACACTTTCTTTTTTTGATTGCAAAATTATATCCTTTCTTTTGCTTACAGATAATTCTTATGATTTATGCCTATTTTCTGGGGAGAATTCCTGACAAATAAAAAATANNCTGCACCTTCAAATATTCATGGAAGTTCTGTTTTTTCTCTTTGTTTTGCTTTTGATTCTTTTTCATTTTGGAAAATTGAAACCAAATAATAACGGAAAAAATAAGTGATGAAATTGCCATTAAAAAAATTACCATTTCAAATAAATCCGCTTTCATAGACATTAAATTTTAGTAGGATCAGTTTTTTCTTTAAGNNGTCGGGATATATTGCTGCAATTATTAAGTTTTTCAAATCAGGATTAATGGAATCCTATCAATTTACAGGCATAAAGATGCAAAATGGATGGCCGATAACTTACTCTTTTCGATAAATGGATACTTTGCTTCGATGATTGGACCATTTCAGCCGATAAAGCATTAGACTGTGTTTGCAGGATATATTATTTCAATCACTTTTCATCCCCAAACAAAAAAGACTCCGGGTAAGTCGGAGCTTTTTTTGATTCTTTTGTAAGTTTTCTAACTCTCGTGGTTCAACCCCATTTCCTGGAAGAAAGTGAGATTAGTTTTGGGGGATACCCGGATTATTTGGTTATTTAATCAGGATCTTGGATTTTACGGTCTTTTTGAATCTTGGAAGTTTTGGTTTTCGTTGGGATCTGGATTTGGTTCTGTTCGGATTTGAATTATTGTTCTTTTTGAATTTCGGTTCTAAAGCTTATCACTGATTTCTTATACAAAGATGTTAAAAAGTACTCCCCTCTCTGGATATTTTCGGTGAAGGAATTCTTTTCTTCGACCAATGGTATGATTCTGGCGATAACATAATGCCAGCTGCCAGGTATTTAATCCTTATTGGAATAGGTAAGGCTATTTTTGACGATTTTGTTTCAAAAAGATTTTAAAAAACCCCTGTGAAGAGGTTTTTTCTTTTAAATTATTTTTCCTGATTGTTAATCTGCAGCCTTAAAAATATTCGATTACGCCGCAGTTGAGTACCTTCTTTGAGTTCTATCTAAATCAATTTTTGATTTTGAAGCATATAATGCGATAAAAAAAATTAAAGAGATAATTCCCAGGCTTATCATTGTGATTAGAATTTAATTTAATTGCATGATTTTCGGTTTTTCAAAAGTTTACACTTCTTGTTAGGATTTGGATTTCAAAAGCATGTTATTGCTTGCAGATATAAAGGTGTAAAACATTGATCCCATTTTTTGGAATTTTCGGTAAATGGTTATCCTTTTCCGACAATTGGTACCTTTCCGGCGATAACCCTTGCAGGCCGCTCCAGGCCAGTATTTCGGCTAATGTGCAGTGAGCAAATTGAGTAGGAAGTGAGGGAATATTTCCCT
>PKYU01000477.1 GCA_003132765.1 Chitinophagaceae bacterium
CAGATGGCAGAAGGAGAATTATTACAATTAGAAAAATCAAGGAAATTGAACCTAAATGAAGATACATACTTTGAAATTATCAGGAGTAAAACCGCTTCCCTGCTTTCTTCTGCCTGTGCAGTTGGTGCCTGGAGCACCAGCAACGATGAAATTATCACTGAGAAAATGAAAAACTTTGGCGAGAAAACCGGAATAGCATTTCAAATAAAGGACGATCTGTTTGACTATGGAACAACTGATATTGGGAAACCTACCGGCAATGACCTTAAGGAGAAGAAACTCACACTGCCGCTGATTTATACCCTGAACAAAATAAATGCTGCCGAAAAAAGGAAAGTCATTTACATCATAAAAAATCAAAATAAAGATCCGGAAAAAATAAAATATGTTCTTCAGAAAGTAATGGAGAATCAAGGAATCAATTACGCTTCAAAAAAAATGATCGAATATCGTGATGATGCTTTGAAAATTTTATTTGAATTTCCTGCAAGTGATGTTAGAAAAGGTCTGGAAGAATTAGTAGTGTATACAACAGACAGAAAATTTTAAGTTGTTTTTGAAAATATGAAATAATTATTGAATTGTCCCTTAATCATTCTTGAAACGGTGTTTTCTAAAGGCCACAGATTTTTTATTATTTATGGAAAAGAGATGGAAAATATTATCGGCAAATGAGGAAAAAGTAAATACCCTTCAACGATTGCTTCAAATTAGCTCCTCAATATGTAAAATACTGGTTCAACGTGGGATTGACACCTATGAAAAAGCTAAGGATTATTTCAGGCCGCAGCTTTCCCAACTTCACGACCCATTCCTGATGAAGGATATGGACAAAGCAGTTGAAAGAATCCTGGAGGCAATAAATAACCGCGAAAAAATCCTTGTATTTGGAGATTATGATGTAGATGGAACTACGGCAGTTGCATGTATGTACCGTTTTTTAAGAAGAATATATGAGGAAGACCTAATAGATTTTTATGTTCCCCATCGCTACCGGGAAGGATATGGTATCAGCAACCCGGGAATTGATTTTGCGAAACAAAATAATTTCGGACTTATTATATCGGTGGACTGTGGTATAAAATCAGTTGATCTTATAGGTTATGCAAAGGAATTGGGACTTGATTTCATAATATGCGACCACCACTTGCCTGAAAAGGAATTACCACCAGCTGTTGCTATCCTGAATCCAAAACAAAATGATTGTAATTACCCGTTTAAGGAACTTTGCGGATGCGGAATTGGCTTCAAATTAATTACCGCTTTGTCGCAGCGTTTGGAATTAAATGGAGAAGAGACTTACAACTACCTTGATTTAGTGGTAACAGCTATCGGCGCTGATATAGTACCCATTACAGGAGAAAACAGGATTTTAGCTTACTTTGGCTTACAAAAATTAAATTCAGACCCATGCGCTGGGATTAAAGCCTTAATTGAACTTAGTGGCCACAGAAAAAAGTTTTCAATAAATAATGTAGTTTTTATTATTGCTCCTCGGGTAAATGCAGCGGGGCGGATGGATGATGCCACCAAGGCCGTAAAGATGTTTATTGAAGATGATTACGCCAAAGCCAAAGAATACGCGGAAATGCTGCACAATGACAATACAGACAGGAAAGAAGCTGACACAAATATTACGGAAGAAGCACTTGCAATTATCGAAAAGGATGATACTCTAATTAACCGGAAAACAACCGTGGTTTTTAAATCCCATTGGCACAAGGGTGTTGTTGGTATTGTTGCAAGCAGGCTTATTGAAAAATATCATCGACCTACGGTAGTGCTCGGACAAAGCGGAGAGTTTGTAGGGGGCAGCGCACGCAGCGTTCCCGGCTTCAATTTATATGAAGCCATTCATGCCTGCCGTGAGTATCTCATTGGATATGGAGGACATTTTGCAGCGGCCGGAATTAGCATGTATCCTCAGAATATCGAATTATTTAGCAACAAATTTGAAGAAATAGTTTCATCCAGTATTGACCCTTCTTTGCTGATCCCGGAAATAGTTATAGATGCTGAGATTGAATTTAATAATATCAACTGGAGCTTTTTCAAAATACTAAAACAAATGGAACCTTACGGGCCTGAAAACCTTCGGCCTGTTTTTATAACCAGGAATATTACCGACACTTCGTGGACCAAAATAGTTAAAGAACTTCATATAAGGTTTGTATTAAAAAAAGAAGAAATCTCCATGACAGGTATTGGCTTTAACCTCGCAGAAAAATTTCACTTATTTCTGGAAAAGAAGCCCATTGATATAGTTTATACCATTGATGAAAATGAATGGAACGGCGAAACTAAGCTTCAATTAAAAGTAATTGATTTCAGGCTTTCAGAATCCGGGAGCAATTAAATCAAAAATTACCAGTGAAATTTATTTACTATATAAAATACTGGTATTTCATTGGAAGGAACTGGAGTTTCCCCCTTGCCTTTTTCAGTATTTATCATGAAATAAAGGGAGAAAATAAATATGGCCTGGATACAATAGAATTGGACAGACTCAGGACGATCAGTATTATAGGAGATAATATTCATCATTCCTCCATTTACCAGGCATGCAATTATTACATTCTTGAAAAAGGATTCGAATTCCTTGAAAACTTTAAAGGAAATAACAACCTTGTTGACTTTGGATGCGGAAAAGGAAGGGCATTGGCTGTAGCAGCACACTATGGTTTTGCAAACATTACTGGAATTGATTTTGCAAAAGCTTTGTGTGTGGCTGCTGAAAAAAATATCCAAAAAACAAACCTACTTTTTCCATCATCAAGTTATAATATTATTTGTGAAGATGTAGTAAATTATAAAATTGAACCGGATCAAAATGTTTTCTTTTTTTTTAACCCGTTTGATGAAGTAATTATGTTAGCGGTGGTAAAAAATATCCTTTCATCTCTCAGAGCAAACCCGAGGAAAGCTTTCATTATGTATGCAAACCCGGTTCACAAAGAAATTTTTTTAAGCGCGGGTTTTGAAGAAGAGTATTATTTGAAAAAATTAGAATATCTCGAATTGACTATTTTGTCGAAAGATCCGGCGCAAAATAATTAAATTAAAGTAGGGGGTAAAGATATTAATCTTTGCCGCCCTCTCACACCACCGTATGTACTTACGTGTACGGCGGTTTCTTTAAAGTGATTTTCGATGTAAGGATTTATGGTTTTCGCTAAGGCTGTAATATCCTTGCTGCGCAAACCACATTTTGTTCATACCAATGCCAAGAGCGGGGCTGTTACTCAACCTCCACCACCCTTTGCCGCTGAGTGCCGCACGCCAGCTTAGTGTTTCTTCTACGCCCAATTTCCTAAGCCATCTTACTACGCCTATCGGTCGCTTGCATTGCTTTAGCCTAAAGCATTTTAGCTTGCGTCTTATCCATCCGTCTATTGCTTCCATCTTGCTACTCATTCGGGCGTATCGAAAATAATTGAGCCATCCCTGTACTGTTGTTCGCAGTTCCCGCAGCATTTCTTTCAGACTTATTCCTCGCTTTCGTTTCGTTATCTCGCGCACTTTGTCTTTCAATCCTCCTTCGCTTCCTTTGCTTAATCCCAAGCTCCCGTCCTTTAAAATGCTGTGACCTAAGAAGTTTAGCTCATACCCCAGGCATATCCTGCTCTTGCTCCCGTTTACNNCGGCTCTTGCACGGCTACTTACAAATATCTTCACATCATCGGCGTACCGTACATAGCTAGCACCACGCCTTTCCAGTTCCTTGTCCAGTTCATCTAAGACAATGTTGGATAAAAGAGGACTTAGCGGGCTGCCTTGTGGCGTACCTTTGATGCGTTGTTCGGTTAAGCCGTCCTGCAACATGCGTGGCTCTTAAATACCGGTGTATTAACTGAAGTACCCTTTCATCAGCTATGCGGGTGCTTAGCAGCCACATGAGACGATGGTGGTTTACTTCATCAAAAAACTTCTCTAAGTCGAGATCTATTACATAGACCTTACCTTCTGCTACATAGGCTCCTGCCTGTTTTAATGCCTGATGCGCATTTTTATTAGGGCGAAAACCGTAGCTGTAGGTAGAAAATATTCTTTCGTAATCTACACTCAATACCTGATGCACCCCTTGCTCGATCATGCGGTCCTTTACCGTAGGAATGCCCAACTGTCTTTTGCCACCACCATTGGGCTTGGGTATCTGAACGCCTCGTATGGATTGCGGTTCATAGGTGCCTTGCAGTAATTGATGTTGCAACTGATTTAGATTTTCTCCTAACCAGCTTTGCAATTCTTTTACGCTCATCCCGTCTACTCCGCCGCTCCCACCGTTGCTTAATACCCTTTGGTATGCCTTACTTAAATTTAATGGGTCGGCTATTTGTTCCATTAAATGCTTCGTCCGCGTTGCGTTGTTCTCTGCATGCAGAAAGCCANNTTATCCTTTTTAATTTTCTTCATCATGACTTTTACTACTTCAAACAAAAACTCCCCTGCTTTAAAGATTCTGCCCTTCGCTCCACCTTCATTACAAAGGTTTCTTCGCTAATATGGCTTCGGCTGACTTCTGTCTTATTTCCATTGCTTGAGTCATTCGCTCATAACTTCGCCTTTAGAAACATAACAGATCTCCCATGGTAAGCTCATTGTTCCTCCGTTGTAAGCTGCAGGATTTACTACCTCATGTATACGTCTAACTGTGGGGCTTCGCTGTCCAATGCCAACTCTCCCAATGAGTAAGCCTTATATCCTGTTTCTGTTCGTCAACTCACAACTTTGTCCGCCGCTTCCTTCAGATTTTACTTCACAGTAAACACCCTTGCTTTGGACTAACAGTTCCCCTTAGATGGCCTGTTCAAGACTTTAACCTTAAAGAACAATAGCATGCATGGCGCACATAAAAAACGACCCGGCAATGCCGGATCGTTTACGATTTTTATATGTGATTAAATTTTACCAGCTTTTCTTTGCAACACCATCCTTCACCGCTTGCAGCGCATTGGCTTCGCTAAGCATTGTAGTCATCTTATTTCCTTTTCCATCATTACCCTGGGCCATATATCCGCCTCTTGAAGTTTTTGTAATCACTGCATCCTTCATGGGCACATTCTTTTCTTTGGTTTTCATGCAATAGGCTGTTATCATTTTTGACATTTTGATTGGGTTTAAAGATTTAAAAAATTGTTTTGAGCCCAAAGTCAGTTGACAGTGGTCATCAAAATTACTGATTTAAAAATATTTTTGTCATATAATTTATCAGAACTTAATTTTTCAGTTTCTAAAAGAAGTTTTAAATTTCTTGATATTAAACTTCAGATCATACTTTATATACATTTCATATGAATATTCCAACCCAGTGCCGCTGGTAATTTTTTCAACAAAATCTTTATAGGGTAAAATCCTGAAATCAAAATGAACATTCGGAAAAATTTCTTTATCATAAATGAAACTAACGATCAGAAGTTCCCTGTGCTTTTCCACCAGGCCTGGATATTTTTGAGATACGGCCTGGAATAGAGCCATGCCTCTTGGTGCAATGAATCCTTCGCTGTTCCAGTATCGCAAATCAATTCCCACATTCTTAAAATCAAAAAGCAGGTGAGAAAGGAAGCCATTTCCCTCCTTGAAGGCCTGCACTTTGGTGAAAGAAATATCCTTATAGTTTACATAATTATTTTCGAATACAATCCGCTTAAGCAATTTATGATTTAAGGTATAGATGAGCGAACCGCCTATAGTGGAATTTACCAGGGAAGTAAGAGGTGTTGACACTGAATCATATTGGCCTCCTGCGTGGGAATACAATAACTGAATTGGAATGCTAAAATTGAATCGTCCTTTATCTAAAACGTTAACCTTTCCGGAATACCCAATATCAAATTGTTCCTTAAACGGATCACCCGGATGTATTGCCACTCTCCAGTTTATAAAAAAATCCTGCCAATATCTTTTTGTATCCACCTTAAATTGAAAACCATTTTCAAGTCTTTCATTTATGATCCATTTATAATCATAAATTGGCTCAATGAACTGGTGGTTGTCATTTCCTTCCAGGGTTCCGATGAGGAAGGAAGCGTGCTTTGTTTTGTATTTAAGCGTAAACGTTGGGGCATCTGTTGTGTAGTGAGGTCTTCCAAATTCCTTTTGGAGATACAAACCCGCTTTTAAAACCAACCTGGGTGAAATCTGGTATTCCAATTCCGGTATGATTTCATACCCAAAAAGGGTTCCACTTAATGGAATATTTCCAAACCATTCGGTGTCGTTGACATAATTTAAATTATACAGATTAAATGAAAGCTGCCCGCTATCTTCAGGGATTACCGGAATCTCACTCTTAAAGGTGGGATAATCAATCTGAGCTTCCGCCGTTTCTGTTTTATATAATAAGAAAAGAGTAAGAATTATTATTGTAAAATATTTCATGAATCAGATTTATCTATGATTTGGTTTTCAGGATGCAATATTACACTTCTGCTTTCACAAATAGAGTCCTCATAAGGTGATATGACTATTTCTAAACAAAACCTGACAATAAAATGAAAAAGCCTTTTCAATCAAGTAAAGGCTTCAATGAACTTTAATAAATGATATGATTTGTATTAAACATCAAGCCTTGCATATTTAGCGTGAGTTTCGATAAACTCCCTGCGAGGTGGTACTTCGTCGCCCATAAGCATACTAAAAACACGATCTGCTTCAGCGGCGCTATCTATCGTTACAATTTTAAGCGTTCGTGTAGCGGGGTTCATGGTAGTTTCCCAAAGCTGCTCTGAATTCATTTCACCCAGACCTTTATAGCGTTGAATATTAACAGTCTCTTCTTTTCCTGCAGCAACCTGTTGTATCCATGATTTCCTTTCTTCATCATTCCAGGCATACGATTGTTCTTTACCTTTTTTGAGCAAATACAATGGTGGTTGAGCGATGTAAACAAAACCTTGTTCAACTAGTTCTTTCATGTACCTGAAAACAAATGTCAGTATCAGTGTAGCAATATGGCTTCCATCCACATCAGCATCAGTCATAATGATGAGCTTGTGATAACGAAGTTTGCTTATATCCAAAGCTTTGGGATCATCCGGCGTACCAATCTTTACACCAAGTGCTGTAAACATATTCCTGATCTCTTCATTATCGTATATACGATGTTCCATCGCCTTTTCCACATTCAGAATTTTTCCCCGTAAAGGCAATATGGCCTGGAAACTTCGATCACGCCCCTGCTTGGCAGTTCCACCTGCTGAATCACCCTCTACAAGGAATAATTCACATCTAAAAGGATCTTTATCACTGCAATCAGCAAGCTTTCCAGGTAATCCTCCTCCGGTGAGTACACTTTTCCGCTGAACCATTTCCCGCGCCTTTCTTGCTGCAGCTCTTGCCTGGGCTGCTAATATCACTTTTTGAATAATGATCTTGGCATCCCTTGGATTTTCTTCAAGATACGCTACTAACACCCTGCTCAATGTTGAATCAACCACACCCATCACTTCATTATTACCAAGTTTGGTTTTAGTTTGTCCTTCAAATTGAGGCTCAGGAACCTTTACAGAAATTACAGCTGTGAGGCCTTCGCGAAAATCATCGCCTTCAATTTCCACTTTTGCCTTTTCAAACATGCCTTCTTTTTCTCCATAACTTTTGAATACGCGGGTTATGGACCTCCTGAACCCAGAAACATGAGTTCCTCCTTCTATGGTATTAATATTATTAACATAACTAAATAGATGCTCCTGGTATCCTGTATTGTAAATCATCGCAACCTCTACCGCTACATTGCTGGCTTCATCCAGGCCATCACAGTATATTACAGTAGGAAGCAAAGGCTGACGGCTGCCATTTTTATCGATCAATTCTACAAATTCAACAATACCTCCATCGCTAAAAAAAGTTTTTGAATACGTTTTTCCTTCGTCATCTTTTTCGCGCAGATCATGGAGAACGATCCGTATTTTTTTATTCAAAAAAGAAAGTTCTCTCAACCTTCCTTCCAGCACTTCCCTGTTAAATACAGATACGATAAAAATAGAAGTATCAGGCCAGAATTGAATTTCTGTTCCTGTTGTCGTGCTTTCTCCAATTTCCCTTACCTTATANNGGCGTATTCCTGTTCAAAAATTTTGCCCTCGCGATTCACTCTCACATGAAACTTTGTGCTCAGTGCGTTAACACAACTTACTCCTACTCCATGCAATCCTCCGCTCACCTTATAGGTATTTTTGTCAAATTTTCCTCCGGCATGTAGCACAGTCATGACAACTTCCAGCGCACTTCTTTTCTCCTTGGTCATAATGCCTGTAGGAATACCCCGGCCATCGTCTTTTACAGTAATGGAATTATCCTCATTAATTGTGACGATAATATTTTTGCAATAACCTGCTAGCGCTTCATCAATTGAATTGTCAATCACTTCATATACAAGATGGTGCAACCCTTTATTGCCGACGTCGCCAATATACATGGCGGGCCTCTTTCTTACTGCCTCGAGCCCTTCAAGAACCTNNATCATATTTTTGGATAAAAGTGCTGTTAAGCTTGAAAATTTGAGTTCATGCGAAAGTACGAATAATGTGCTTAAAGATAGCATTCTATTCCCTCATTTAACCTCTGTTTTATTGAATATTTTAACAATGTGGATAACTGAATTTTTTGATTTCAAATTGGCTAAAAAACAGCATAATTCAACTATTATCTTGATTACCTTTGCATCTCTAAAAATGGAATATACCCGGGAAATATTGAATAAGGCACTTAAACAGTCTTTGGCTGATGAAGAGATGGAATTAGTTCAACAAAAGGAGCAAAAAATTCCCGGAGCAGTAAAATATAATATTAAGCGTTACCGTAATTTCCCAAACAGAAATTTTGAAGATACTGGCCTGATGAAGTATTGCTATTTAGGAGAAGCGGCTAAGACAAATAGCCTGGACCTGATTTTTTGTATGACCGGAAACCGATATTGTTCAAAAAAAGATATAGAATGTAATTTTTATAAGAATTCTCATTCTGAATATTGCCAGGAATTTGTTGATACAGTCGATGTAGCAAGTTTTCGTTTTGCCCCCGACCATCTTTCCCAATTTGTAAAAGATATTAAAACCACTTCTTTTTCGGAAAGTATTTTAAACTTCAGCCATAAATCTTCTTTTTCAAAATCCTTACCACTATGCAGCAGGACAAGAAATGTTCTGGAAGCCATGCTGAATCATTCTTATTCAGATAACCTTGAGAACATTTTTATCAATGCNNGTATTATTTAGTATGGAATGTTTAGCAGGCGATGGGGAAGATTTAATTTCCTGTAAGTTTCTGGCGAATGATGCAGATAGGGATAAGATTGCCCTGGCACGGGATATTTTATTAGATCATATAAGCGAACCTTTAACCATCAGGGAACTAAGCCGCAAAGCAGCTATTAATGAATGTTATCTAAAAAAAGGGTTTAAAGAAATGTATGGCACTACAATATTCGATTTTTTTCAAAGTCAACGCATGGAACATGCAAAATACCTACTTTATGAAAAGGAACTCAGTGTAACCGATGTTTCCTTAATGCTTGGATATTCGTCCATCTCTCATTTTTCAACTGCATTCAAGAAACATACAGGTTTAAAACCCTGTGAATTATTATTTCATTAGGAACATATTTTCTTATTCTAATATTTTACTTCAATCTTTCCTGTATTTCTGATATAATTTAATACCTATCATTAATACTATTGCTAAACCTATAAGCCCCGCAAAACCCCACAGGGCATTTAATAGCTCTTTAATTACAGCAAGCATTACAATAGCAAACAGGAAAAGGGTAGAAAGCTCGTTCCACATTCTCAACTTTTGTGAAGACCAATGAAAATTACCTTTTTTTTGTTCATCAAAAATCTTTTGAAGGCTTAAATGATAGAAAAAAAGTGCGAGTACAAATACAAGTTTTATCACCAACCACGTTGGTAAGCTGCCATACAGGATTCCGATCCAGGTTCCAAAAATTAAGGTCAGTACTGCGGATGGCCAGGTAATAATATACCATAGGCGGCTTTGCATAATCCCAAGTTGCTTTAATATAATTGTTCTTTCCGGCTCTGGTTTTTCATTGGCCTCTGCGCTGTAGATAAATAATCTTATGATATAAAAGAGGCCACTGAACCAGGTGACAATAAATATTATATGTAATGCCTTTATGTAGTAATACATGTTTATTAGATTGTATCCCAGATTTATTGGGCTAAAACGTTTACCGACCCTTTATTAATATTTTCGCCGGAACCCCGGGCAACATAACCCGCAACAGCTTTTACCCATAAAGGATTTGTATTCAGGCATGGTATCATTGTATAAGATTCACCTCCGGCTTCCATAAACGTTTCTCTACCCCTCATATTTATTTCCTCCAAAGTTTCGAGGCAATCACTTACAAAGGCGGGGCAAAGTATTAATAATTTCTTTATTCCTTCATTGGGTAATTCTTTTAGCCTGACATCAGTAAAAGGAGTAAGCCACCCCCCTCCCAGGCGGGATTGAAATGATATGCCGTATTTATCTTTTGGTATGTTCAGCTTTTCCGTAATCAATCTTGTTGTGGTAAGAACCTGGTGCCTATAGCAATAATCATGCGCCGGAGAAGCTACTTCACAGCAATTTTCAACTTTCAGGCAATGACATTCGCTCACATCGCTTTTCCGAATATGTCGCTGTGGAATGCCATGATAACTAAATAAAATCTGATCGTATGGCTGTTGAAGAAAGGGCCTTATATTCTCAGCAAGTGCATGTAAGTATTTCGATTCCTTATAGAAAGGATCAACGAAGGAAAGTTTAAAAGAATATTTCTTTCTTTCATATATCTCCTTTGCGTATTCTACTGCTGTTTCATAGCTGGACATTGCATAATGAGGATATAATGGAACAGCAATAACCTCTTCAATTGCTGGGTTTTTTCTGAGCAATGCGTCAAAACCTTCTTCCGGATCAGGATTCCCGTATCGCATTGCTATTTCCACAGGTTCATCAATTTCTTGTTGCAACGAATTCTGTAACTGCCTGGTAGTTTCTATCAATGGAGAGCCTTTATCGGTCCAAATAGCCTTATATGCTTCGGCTGATTTTGGTGCCCGAAACGGAACAATTATTCCTTTTACCAGCATTACTCTCAGCAACCAGGGCACATCAATAACCCTTCCATCCATTAAGAATTCTCCAAGGTATTTCCTCAAATCCTTAATTTCTGTTGAATCCGGTGAGCCTAAATTCATTAAAAGGATTCCCTTCTTAGTAGTCATATTTTTCATTATTTGCAAATGTAAGGTGGATATAATTAAGCAAATTTGGGAATAATTTTAGAACGTAATTCATATACCAAATGCTTAAAAATCATTGTTCGCGTTCATTTGATTAGGTTCATTTCTTTTATGAGCATAATCATACATGCATCTGATAACACTCATTAAAAAAAAAAATAGTTTTAATTCTCTTTGGAAATTATTTTGAACAATCATTTATTAACTTTGCATCTCTTCTGAAATTATATTTAAAATTTATGACTTTTTTGTGACATTCCAGAGGATATAAAATAATTTCGAATACTTCATGAATTTAGAGGAACCAGTTCACCAATTTTTAGATTCATTTTGCGTAGCAGGTATTAACTATCGTAAGAGTGATATTAGTATTCGCGGTAAATTTTCCTTACTGCCAAAACATTCTTTATTGTTATTAGAACAGGCAGTACAGAAGAAATTTCCAGGATGTATGGTACTTTCCACCTGCAACAGAACGGAGATATATGGTATTTGCGATAATCCGCTTCAACTGATAGAAATGCTTTGCATTCATACACATGGTACCATGAAAGATTTTATTGATCATGGTTACCAATTCAAAGGGCTTACAACCGTAGAGCATTTGTTTAAAGTAGCCGCAGGGCTTGATTCGCAAATTATTGGCGATTATGAAATTCTTTCACAATTAAAACTGGCCGCTAAACAATCCAGAGAAAATGGTTGCCTTAATAGTTTTATGGAAAGAGTAGTCAACTATTCCTTACAATCTTCAAAAGAAATTAAATCAAATACTAAATTAAGTTCCGGAACTGTATCGGTTTCATTTGCTGCAATAGAAATTATAAAAGAAAAAATTGCTGACATAAAGAACAAAAAAATTTTGGTGGTGGGAACCGGAAAATTTGGAAATCATATTGGAAAAAATCTTAAACATTATTTATCTGGGACTTCTCTTTTATTTTCCAATCGTACCAATCAGAAAGCATTAGACCTTGCATTGGATTGTGAAGGTGAATATGTGCCATATAATAACCTTTCTTCTGCTGCAGATAAAGCAGATGTAATTATTGTGAGTTCCGCATCTGATAAATACACTATTCTTCCTTCTTATTTTATTCATAAAAAACCAAGATTAATTCTGGATCTTTCTGTTCCTCAAAATGTGGATCCGGCTGTAGAAAATATTGAGGGCATTATGCTTTTAAATGTGGATGAAATATCCGCTATCCTTGACAAAACCATAGCACTCCGCCAGGCTGAGGTTCCTAAAGCCATGGAAATAATTAATAAAACCATGCTTGAACTATGTAATTGGTACCGTAAACAAGCTATAAATCCTTTACTGCGTATAGTAAAAACGCAGTTGTATGAATTAAGCGAAATACATATTACCGACCAATCTTTTGAAGAAAAAATTCACAAAACTGTGTCCTCGCTGGCGATACAATTGAACCGGGAAAGTAATAAAGGTTGCCAATGCATAAATGCAATTAGCAACTACCTTCACATGAATTGAAACAATCTATTAAGATAGGAACCCGTGAAAGTCAACTGGCTGTTTGGCAGGCTACGCTTGTTCAGTCATTGTTGGGCAAAAATGGTATTTCTTCCGAATTGGTGTTTATAAAAAGTGAGGGTGACGTAGACACTATTACACCTTTGTACGAACTCGGCGTACAGGGAATTTTCACCAAATCATTAGATGCTGCCCTGATCAATAAGCGGGTAGACATTGCCGTTCATTCACTTAAAGATGTTCCCANNCCCACCAAAATGGCTGAAGGAATTCAGCAGGCGGCCTTATTAAAAAGAGCTTCTTTCAAAGATATTTTTGTATATAAAAATGATCCTTCATTTTTAGAAGATACAAATAGCCATGCCACTATTGCAACCAGCAGTACCCGCAGGATAGCTCAATGGTTGCATAGATTCCCAAACCATTCCATAGAAAATTTAAGAGGTAATGTAAATACCCGGTTACGAAAAATAAATGAACATACCTGGAATGGCGCCATTTTCGCCGCAGCAGGACTTGAGAAACCGCAACTCGATCTTCTGAGCAATGAGTTCATGGCAGAGATCAGGGGTATGAAGCGCAAGCACCTT
>PKYU01000547.1 GCA_003132765.1 Chitinophagaceae bacterium
TAGTGTAAACTAATGCCAAGCCTCTTGCAATTGTCATCATAGCAAGGGTTACAATAAATGGCGCTATTTTGTTCCAGGCTATAATAAATCCATTAATAAAGCCGCAAACTAAACCGACAAACAAACCAATAGACAATGGTGCGATCAAATTATGCTCACCCGGATGGGCAAAAGAAGTGGCAATCACTGCCGATAAGGCTAATACTGACCCAACTGACAGATCGATACCACCGGTAAGGATCACNNAAATATTGGTTGGCTTTAGAAATGCCGGGGATAAAATGGTCATTATAATAATCAGCAATGCAAATGCAAAATAAAGTCCATATATAGACAGGTATTTTTTTAATATTTGTTCTTTATTCATCTTATAATAATTCTTTAGAATCTGATTTTATAATAATTTCCTCCCCCATGGCTGCTTTTAATATTCGTTCCTGGTTAAAATCTTTTCGTTCAAATTCTCCGGATATTTTCCCTTTATGTAATACTAATATTCTATCGCACATACCAATTAATTCCTGCAATTCAGAAGATATCATGATAATAGCTTTATCCTGTTTTAAAAAGCTTGTCATAATCTTATAAATTTCAGCTTTAGCATTGATGTCAATCCCACGGGTAGGTTCATCAAAAATGAGTATGCTGGCATTGCCTATCAACCATTTTGACAAAACAACCTTCTGCTGATTACCGCCGCTTAATCTTTCTACAACCTGATATATTGAGGATGTTTTTATTTTTAAATTTTGAACTTGCCGTTTCGATTCTTTTCTTTCTTTTTCCAATTTAATGATACCACCTAAGGTGCAAAAATTGTTTAAATAAGCCAATGAAATATTTTCCATTACAGGCCTGCAAAGAATTAAACCTTTTATTTTCCTGTCCTCAGGAATAAAACCAATACCATGATTTATTGCATCTAGTGGATTCCGGATTTTAGTTTCCTTGCCATTTAAAAATAGTCTGCCTGAATCAGGAATATCAAGCCCAAAAACAGCTTCTGCCAATTCAGTTCTGCCTGCGCCCATCAGACCTGCTATTCCGAGTATTTCCTGTTTCCTCAAACAGAAGCTAATATCCGAGAATTTATCTGCTTTATTGAAGTTTCTAACTTCGAGTACTGTCTCTTTTAATTCAATATTCTCTTTCGGGAAAATTTCTTTCAGTTCACGACCAACCATTTTTTTTATTAAATCATCGTAAAGCAAAATTTTAGCAGAACAGGTATCAATATATTCCCCGTCCCGTAAAATGGTAATATCATCGGCAATTTTATATATTTCTTCAATTTTATGAGAGATGTATATAATGGAAATATTTTTCTCTTTTAATTTTCCTATTACCTCAAACAGCTTTTCAACTTCTTTTTCTGAGATTGCCGAAGTGGGTTCGTCCATTATAATCAACCGGGCAGCATAAGAAAGGGCTTTTACAATTTCAACCATTTGCATTTCAGAAATGCTGAGTTCTTTCATTTTGGTATCCGGATTGATGGACAAATCCATTTGTTTAAGTAATTCTGTGGCTGTTTGTCTGAGCTTTTTCCTGTTTACCATACTGAAGACTTTATAAACAGGTTCTCTTCCAATAAGAATATTTTCTGCTATTGTCATTTCAGGAATAGGACTTAATTCCTGCTGAATCATTGCAATCCCTGATGATAAAGCTGCCTTGGGATTTTTAATTTGAATTTCTTTGCCTTGAAAAGTATTTTTGCCATTATCCGGTTGAATAATCCCGGCAAGTATTTTCATCAAAGTTGATTTTCCGGCACCATTCTCTCCCATTAATGCATGTACTTTGCCATAACTTACTTCAAACAGAACATTTTTCAGTGCTACTACTCCAGGGAAGGCTTTTGATATGCCCTCCATCCGTAAAAGTGTGTTATTTAAATTGGTATTCAAGGGTAATATTTATAATGAATTTTCAATAAAATCTGCCAGTTTATTGTACTTATTATGCAAGGCTTTGTATGTTTCAGCATTTGCCTTAATTGGCATGTATTCTTTATCAAATCCGGCACCCATAGCTTTTGCGCTTCTTCAATAGTGTTATAAATACCGCTGCTGACTCGTCCTAAAATAAGTTTACAGGTTTTTTGATAACGATAATTTCCTGCGATCCCCTTCTTTTGTACCATGTTGACCCACTGTATTCATGTAATAACCACTCGACCAAAAATGACCACCCCCACAACATTGTTCAATCGCAATTCCATAAGGATATTTTAACTGACCGCCTTCTGTTCCGGATGAACCAACTGATGCCATAAATTGACCACTCGATGAAAATTTTATAAAAAGAGGCTGACTTAAACATATTGAACAAAAACTTTTTCATTCTTTCTTCTTACTAATTTTAGGATAAGGCACATCATATCCCCTAACGGCATACCATATAATTTTATTCAACTCATCATCCTCGGCTTCATCCGCTTCTTCCAAAGGCATTTCCATTGACTTTTTAGCCCAATATTTTTGCTTGCCTTTAAAGGTTAAGGATGATAATTTAGGATTCATTTGATCAAGCGGAATTTGATTTGGTAATACTTGGTAAGGAGTGAAATTGGGTTTGTCAGTGAAACAATCATCCATAGGTGTAGCAACCAGATCAAACTGACNNAATTAATTCAATCGTTCTTAATATGCTGTTTTGATTGTATTGGGTGCTGATAACTTCACCTCTTTTAGTATAAGGACTTATACATAAAGCAACAGTACGTTTTCCATCTACATGATCAAGCCCTGATTGAGGATCATCTTGTATAACAAAAATGGCTGTTTCTTTCCAGAATTTACTTTTGCTTACCGCTTCTACAATCTGACCCAATGCAAGATCATTGTCAGCTACTGCAGCATTAGGTGTAGGAAAATTTTCATTTACACCTACGGTATGATCGTTTGGCAGTAACATTGTGATGAAGTTAGGAAAGNNAAAATATACTGGCACGAAGCACGTCCGGTATCCTTCCGGTAAACCCTGGAAATTTTGGACAATTATAAGGCTCAAGGGTATGTAGCTGTGACTTTGCTTTAATGATTATATAATTCGTATGGTTCTTATAGTCTTCATATGCCTGGCTCCACGATACATTTTTAGGCTCAAATTCAGCATCAACAAATTCTCCATAATTGCGAAAGCTCAAACCTTTTTTTAAAACCTGGTCCCATATGNNCCAAAAGCTAAAGGGTCATCACCCCGGAAAGGATAACTACGAATAAAACCCCCAAAGCTTTTTTCAAGATAATCAGTAACATATCCTTCATCTGTCCATTGGTGTCCGTCTGCACTTGCTACACCGTTACAATAAGTATTATCAAGCAATACAAAATTCTCTGCAAGTTCATGATGATTAGGAGTAACATTTCTACCAAAAACGCATAAAGAACTATCCCCATTACCTTGCTTTAAACCACCAAAAACCTGGTCGTAGGTNNATTCTCCAGGCTTTGTTGGAACAGGCACTATTTTCTCCTTTACGTTTTCCAGTTTCATTGTTTGAGTTATTCCTGGCAAACGCATATTTGTTGCTGCTTTCACCGTATAATCTTCAAGAACATTTTTAGAAGGGACCGGAATAAACGATACAGAACCTAAATGATCATCATATTTATAACCTTTAGCACCTAGGTTTAAGTGCCGCGTTCCTACACCTTTTGTATTCGCAACAAAAAGTTTATTTCCATCCTTACTTAAAACTACAGCACCAGGATACCAACCTGTAGGTATTAAACCTTTTACCAAGTCTGTTGTAAGATCA
>PKYU01000593.1 GCA_003132765.1 Chitinophagaceae bacterium
TACGGTGGTGTGAGAGGACAGTGAGGGAAATATTCCCTCACTTCCTACTCAATTAATATTTTTTACAGAAAGCATCTTAAGACATCTATTGTGCAATTGAAGAATTTTTCCATTGCAATTACTGCCCGATTTACATCAACTTCAGAAGTGGTTACATTAAAAATATCTTGGTTAAACACAATTTCTTAACCTTCATTAACAATAAATCAATAATGGTTAACCGTGTTTGTTACGTCGTTAGAATATTTTTGAACTGTAAATTTTTTGCTATGAGACAATTCATTGCTTTTCTATTCATCCTTTTTTCTTCAGCAGCTTTTTCGCAAAGTGGCTCAGTAAAAGGGGTAATATTTGACACATCACTGCAGCAATCTGTTCCCGGTGCTACTATAACTGTTTTAAAGCAAAAAGATTCTTCACTGGTTTCTTTTACGATGGCTGATAATAATGGCAGATTTCAATTAACAAACATTCCTAACGGAGATTACCGTCTTCTTATCACGCATGTAAATTATCACAATGCCAATAGAATCTTTTCAATAGATAATGAACACAAAGAGGCCGACCTTGGAAATATTGCTATGGCAGATAAAAGTAAAGTGCTGGATGAAATAATTATTGAGGCGCCGCCGGTAACATTAGTTGGCGATACTGTTCAATACAATGCAGGGTCGTTTAAAATACAACCTAATGCAAGTGTGGAAGACCTTTTAAAAAAACTCCCCGGAGTAAAAGTGGAAAAAGATGGAACTGTAAAAGCGCAGGGGGAAAAAGTGCAGAAAGTTCTGGTAGATGGAAAAGAATTTTTTGGGAATGACCCTAAAATCGCTACTAAAAATTTACCTGCGGATGCAATAGATAAAGTGCAGGTATATGATAGATTGAGTGATCAGGCGCAACTTACAGGCTTTGATGATGGTAACGGTGAAAAGACAATCAACCTCAAATTGAAGAAAGATAAAAAGAAAGGAATGTTTGGAAAAGTAAATGCAGGTGCAGGGACGGATGATCGCTACGAGGGAACATTCAATGTAAATTCTTTTAAGAGTGCAAGACAAATGTCAGTGATAGGAATGGCTAATAATACCAATGCTGAAGGATTTTCCTTCATGGATATTTTAAATTTTGCCGGGGCATTAAACCAGATGAAGGATAATAATGGCAATATTAGTTTTTCTATGAACCAAGATGATCCGCTGGCGGGTTTACTGGGCGGTAATAATAGCGGTATCAATACTACATGGGGAGGTGGAATCAATTACAATAACATTATCGGTACCAAAACAGATTTCCAAAGTAATTATTTCTACAGCCGGTTTGANNTGAATTATTTCTACAGCCGGTACAATCCGCTTCGCAGGACAAATGTTGAACGGCAATACTTTTTGCCTGCCAATCTTTACACGGAAAATTCTTATAGTAATAATTTAAGCAACAGTCACCGTCTAAATTTCAATGCAGATTACCAGATAGATTCATTTCACTCAATAAAGATTTCTCCCAATTTTAATTATCAAAAAACGAGCAATGCAAGTTTTTCTGATTACACTACAGTATCTGATCAGGGAGGAAAAATAAATCAAGGAAACAGTGCGAATATGACCAATAACGAGGGAACTATGTTAAGCACAAATATTTTATTCAGAAAAAGGTTTCATCAAAAAGGAAGAACATTTTCATTGAACCTGCTGACGAATTTTAATAACAGTACCGGCGATGGCAGTATGCAATCCGTCACTAACTTTTACAACACTGCCGGCAGTTTATTCCGTATTGATTCTATTAATCAGAAAAATAATAATTCTGCAAATCTTAATGGTTTTAATGTAAGAGCAGTTTATACAGAGCCTATCTTTAAAAAATCATTGCTGGAATTTAGTGTTGATAGAAATTATGCAAAGAATACTTCTTCCAGAACCACCTACGATTATAACCAATACAACGGAAAATTTGACCTTATAAATAACCTGCTTACAAATGATTTTGAGAATACTTACGGCTATACTACAGCAGGATTGCATCTCCGTAAACAAACGAAGAAATATAACTATGAAGTGGGTGGTAACTGGCAGCGGGCAGAACTAGAGGGAAATGTAAAAAGCGGCGGTAAGGATTCCGTTATCCGAAAATCCTTTAGCAATATTTTGCCTAATGGAAGATTTCAATATAATTTTTCACGTTACAAAAATATATCGGTTAATTACAGCGCCGGCACAAACCAGCCTACAGTTGTTCAACTGCAGCCTTTGCCTGATAACACGAACCCGTTGTATGTACGTTTGGGCAATCCTGATCTTAAACCGGAATTAAATCATAACGTCAGGTTGAATGGTTCGTTTATTAATCCGTTTAAGAACATGAACTTGTTTGTATACTTCAACTATACATTGACGCAAAATAAAATTGTGAATTATGATAAGATAAGCCTTCTTGGTATTGATTCAGTAATACCAGTAAATGTAAATGGTGTGCACAACATGGACGGAAGAGTTAGTTACGGATTTCCTGTTCACTTTTTGAAAGGTTCACTGGGAATAAGTTCTACACTAAATCAATATCACGGAAGGCAGTTCATCAATAGTGAATCCAATACAATAAACACTACCACTGTTAGTCCCGAAGTCAGACTTGATATGAATCCATGGGAGCAATTAACCCTGTCCCTAAGTACACAATACAATTATTCCAAAACAAAATATTCTGTTTATTCAGCACGCAATGCAAAGTATTTTATACAGGAATATGATGTTGATCTTGGGTGGCGGTTGCCCAAAGGATTTTTCCTTGCTACTGATTTTGATTACCGCATTAACAACCAATATTCCACCGGCTTCAATACCAAAGTTCCTTTGTGGAATGCCAGCATAAGTAAACAAATGCTACACTTCAACCGTGGTGAATTAAAATTTTCTGCAAGAGATATCCTTAACAGAAACATTGGCATTAACCGAAACGCAAGCCAGAACTATATTGAAGATAGCAGGACGAGCAGCCTTCGCCGGTTCTTTTTATTAACCTGTACTTACAACATTACAAAGACAGGATTGTATAATGCAGGTAATAGCGGAAGGGTGATGGTGAGATAGGGCAATTATTCCTATTATTTACGATTTATACCAAGATTATTCTCCTAAAACTTACATGCTTTTTCTAAACTTCCGCTAAAATGCCGGAAGATTTGTAGTTCCTGGCAGGTAAGATTCATATTATAGAATGATTCCTGTACGAAAAAACCTTTGAAAGCAGGTTTTGATTAACAAGCTTATTCTCCCACTCACATAGATACCAATCCTCTTTGCAGTATACATACAGATCCAGTAAACAGAAATTTGTGCTCTTAATCAGTTTTTCCGGCTTTTTAAATAAAATTCAAAGTCAGTGATGAAGCTATAGGATAGTTTGTTGATCTCTAAGTCATTTGATTGATATTTCCATTTTATAAAGTTGGCAGTATGATCAAAGGTTGTTCTATACTTTCCATAGGTTGCTTTTCAGGCAATCCATTCCTATTAGTTGTCTTAACTGTTCATTATGCTGCTGAAAAACGTCAAGAAGTGAGTGTGTTCTTTCTTTAATTCCAAGCCATTTTTTCCTAAATACTTCAACTGTCAACGGGAATCCTTTGCGAATAATTTCCGACTGATAGTTATAGACTTTTTGTTTTAGTGCATCTAAAAAGTAGTTTATCGAGTTTTTATTTCGTTTGCGTTTGTATCCATTTTAAAATCTCTACCAAGGCATTTGGCGAAAACGTCTGTTCAATTGTTGAATATTCATCCGGCGAACCAGTTTTACATTCTTGAAATAAATGATTTAGGTTGGGTAACTCTTTTGTTGTTACTTTTTTATTTCCACCTTTTGCTAATGCTTTTTTTATTGCTTCCAAATTTTCTTTTGGTAGAACTTGTAAATCTTTTTCTCCGTTGATTGCTAAAACTGGACATTTTACTTTTTCTAATGCAATGGCAGGATTGTATTTGATGAAATATTGCATCCAAGGACTTGAAATTTGATTGACTTGTAACTTTATAAAATCATCTTCACTCATTCCTTCTGGCTTTTCTGAATTTGGATTGTCTTTTAAAAATTGTTTAACATATTTTGTTAAGTCAGTTTTCAACTTTTCAGTATTTGTTGATTTTTTTACAATTTCAAAAGCACCTTTGGTTAATGCTTTTGAAATTTGTAAGTCTATGTCACTAACGCCTGTCGCTTTACCGATTAATTCTTGCTGTATTAGAAGCAATTGGTCTCCTGGTATTCCAGTTCCGGCTAATAATATTATAAAATCGATGTCTTTGGAATTTACGGCTACAATTGGTGCAATTATTCCTCCCTCACTATGTCCAATTAAACCTATTTTCCTT
>PKYU01000211.1 GCA_003132765.1 Chitinophagaceae bacterium
TTACTTTGATCTCCTATATAAGAAAAGGTAAGACTGGCTGCGAAACAGAAAAATACTAAAACTCCAATGCCATGCATTCCATTTTGACTTTGGCTATAGCCAAAGAGAGAAACCGAAATCCATGGAAGAAACATAGATATTATACCAATTACAGCAGCAATTAAAACAAATTTTCTTTGTTTATTCATTATCCTAAATTTTACGTGCGGTTTGAGAATCTGTCTCGAAGAAATCCTTTTTATAATCCTTTTCTACCTTTCTTAAAAATATTCTTTATTAGAAGGAGTTAATACAATGTTGTTGCTCCCATCCTGGTTCCTAAAATACTTCCTAAAATAACCCCAATTACAATGTATACAAGAATAAGTACAACAATTGTTACTACTAAATAAACTACCTTTTTATCTTCAGGAGTTTTCTTAATGGGTCCAAGGCCCAAATACATTAAATAAATACCATACAAGCTAAAAAGGCTTCCAATTATTGCAATCGCAGGGAGAATACTGAATAGAGCACCGATGAAAGCAGGTGTATACCCATAAGCAACAAGTTGAGCTGATTTATTGATATTTTTTTCTGANNCAGCTAAGGCATCAACAACAAAAGCTGTAACAACTACACCGACAATAGCGGAAATAACCTGAATGACAGCCATCTTTATACCCCATCCCATACCTGACATTCTTAAGATACCATAATTTATTCCAATCAATCCATAGCCAATAAAAGTAGCTACTGCACCAATCAGAACAAGAGGAATAACATAACTGGTAATTACGACAGTCAGGGATTGCTTCTCTAGTGCAATNNCACTCTTTGCAATAAGTTCATGCTTGTAAGTTTTAATAAATCGTGAATTAATTAAAGTGTAAGTTTTATTTATAAGGTATCAAGGATAGATTGCTACCGAAATTTAGATAAACTTTATTACAAAACAAATGATTAATTAGTATTTTTTTTTGCGGATGTAGTTTGAGGAGTATACATATCCCCCCAGAATTTCAAATGCCGGGCAAGTTTTTATTTATTTAGATTCTATGATCCGAAGCAAACTGGCTTTTAATTTTGATTTATCTTCTTCACAGATGGCGAGTTTCGATTCAAGTTCACTAATAAAAATAAGTTTGACTTCCATATCCTCGTCCCTTTTGCTAATTTGTTCGATTCTGTTTTGCAGAGCTTCTGACTGAGCTTGTAATGCCTGATATTCTTCCTTTAAAAGGGAATATTTTTCGCGGATCGTTATTTCGGAAATTAATAACTGTTCCAGTTCTTTTTCCCGATCTGTAGATGCGGAGAGTTCTTCCTTCAATTGATCTAATTGCTGTTGCATCGAATTGACTGACTGCAATTTAGATTCATAGTCGTCATGGAGATCAGACCAACGAATGGTATTTTCTCTTGATTCCTCTAATTTCTTTTCCTTCTTTTCCAACAATTGTTTTGTAGCATCAAGTTCATTTTCGAGCTTTTCTTTCACAGCATTTTCTTCATAAAATAATTCTTTCCAATCCTCTTGATCTTCAGCATGTTTTCGGGGCGGTTCAAATTCATTTCTTCTTTTATTTTGGTCTTCCAGGGCCTTAAGGCGCTCCAGCAATTTTGAAATCTGGATTTCATAAAATGAAGTATTTTCTTCAACAGACTGCACCTTATTTTTTAAGGCATTTAATGACTCCTGCTTGATAGGGCTTCTTTGGACTGGAGGGGGATACTTTAGAAATGATTTATAAAATCTTTTATCAGAAGGCAATAATTCATAGGAGCTAACGATCATTCGGTAGGCAAATATTACACAGGCAATAAGAATAACGAGGGATATTATCCACCATATCCACATAAGCAATTATTTATGAATAATAAATGCAACTATAATTTAATTACCGGGGGATTACATCCAGAAGGATTTCATAGGTATTGTTCTCTAAACCTTTCGGTATTAGAAGATATTGGCTAAGCAAAAATTGGATGTAAATTAAGCAAATTTTACCCGGATACCAAAGTTCCGACTTTTTCTCCGGTTACTACACGTAGCAAAGAGCCGGCTGTATTCATGTCAAATACAATTATGGGAAGCTGATTTTCCATACAAAGAGTAAATGCTGTCATATCCATGACTTTTAAATTCTTGGATATGCAGTCTTGGAATGAAATATTTTCAAATTTTCTGGCATTCTTATCTTTTTCAGGATCTGATGAATAAATGCCATCTACCCGGGTTCCTTTCAAGATCACGTCTGCCTTTATTTCAATTGCCCGCAAGGAGCCAGCAGTATCAGTCGTAAAATATGGATTTCCTGTCCCGGCGCCAAAAATTACAACCCGCCNNCCTTCTCCAGGTGGCGGATGGCACGCCGCCGGATATATGGTTCAGCAATTTGTTCCATTTTGATGGCGCTTTGCAGTCTTGTATATACTCCTACCCTTTCCAGTCCGCTTTGCAGCGCCATTCCATTAATAACCGTTGCCAGCATACCCATATAATCACCTTGGGCACGTTCAATACCTGTTTCAGCTTCGTTCATGCCACGGTAAATATTTCCGCCTCCGATAACTATGGCAACCTGTACGCCTAATTCAGTAATCTGTTTTATATCCTGTGCATATTGTGAAATAACCTGGGAATCTAGGCCAAAATTCTTGTCACCCATTAAAGATTCACCGGATAGTTTGAGAAGAATTCGTTTGAACCGTGGAAGCATTTTGAAGGGGTAAAATTTATTTTTCGTGGCGAAGATAATGGATTTATAAGAGTAAATATCCTGATGTCCCTATAATAGAAAGTACGCTATTAATATAAGATCAATTTTTGGATAAAATCTGGACCAGTTCTTTACCTGCAATTCTTAACGAAGCTGCAATTTCTTTTTATCATTTTTTTGATCGAAGAATAGGGAATTGAACAATGAAATTGATAATCCTGCTCAAATAAATGGAGAAGTAAAAGAAATATGGT
>PKYU01000126.1 GCA_003132765.1 Chitinophagaceae bacterium
ATAAGACAATCAACAAATACGATAAACAAATGAATCTATACCACAAAAATAGAATAAACCTTGAAGACGAAGATCCTGAAAAATCATTGCCCGAAAACCCAAGGGAAAAAATGATGGGTGGAATGATGTTTGATAAAAAATTTATTGAGCAAAGAAAAATTTTCCTGTGGGGTGTTGTAGATGATAAAAGTGCCAAAGACATCACTAACCGACTTCTCTATCTTGATGCACTTGACCAGGGAAAAGAAATTACTTTTTATATTAATAGTCCCGGCGGAATAATTACCAGTGGCATGGTTATTTATGATACCATGAAAATGATTAAATCTCCGGTCAGCACAGTTTGCATGGGAATGGCAGCAAGTATGAGCAGCATCCTTTTGAGCGGCGGGGCGAAGGGTAAACGGTTTATTTTCCCCCATGGTGAAGTTATGATACATCAACCAAGCGGTGGCGGACAGGGAACCAGCGCCGATCTTGAAATTATTGCTATCCAAATTTTAAAAGCAAAGGAGCTTGGAGCGAAGATACTTGCTGAAAATTGTGGGCAACGCTACGAAAAAGTTATGGAAGATTTTGACAGAGACTATTGGATGAATGCACGAGAAAGCAAGAAGATTAGTATTGTTGATAGTATCTTAAACAAGCTTTAAAGCAACTTTCTCATCAATTTGATTGTCTTGCATATAGTAAAATTGCGGGCAGGCTTGTAATTATACCTGAAAAATACTATTTTACGGCGGCAGAATAGATAATTTATTAAAACATTTAACTCAAATGGCTAAACAACAGACTTTGCACTGCTCTTTTTGTGGTAGAAACCGTGATGAAGTAAAAATACTCATTGCAGGGCAGGAAGGTCATATTTGTGAAAATTGCGTAGAACATGCTCAGGAAATTATTACCCAGGAAATTTTTTCAATACCAGATAAAAATAGCCAGTCTTCAGGATACAAGCTTTCAGTAAAGAAACCAATTGAATTAAAAAAATTCCTGGATGAGTACGTAATTGGGCAGGATGATGCTAAAAAAGTTCTTGCGGTTGCTGTATATAATCATTATAAGAGATTGAATCAGAAGGCTGATAGTGACGTAGAAATAGAAAAAAGTAATATTATAATGGTGGGTGAAACCGGGACAGGAAAGACTTTGCTTGCCAAAACGATAGCACGCATTTTGAATGTTCCATTTGCCATTGTTGATGCCACTGTTTTTACGGAAGCCGGTTATGTTGGCGAAGATGTTGAAAGCATTTTAAGCCGGTTGTTACAAGTATGCAATTTTGACGTAAATGCTGCANNAAGGTTTATTGAAGCTGCTGGAGGGTACCGAAGTGTTAGTTCCTCCACAAGGTGGCCGCAAGCATCCAGAACAAAAACTTATAAAATTAAATACGAGCAATATTTTATTTATTTGCGGCGGAGCTTTCGATGGAGTAGACCGGCTGATAGGGAAACGAATAAATACCAATGCAATCGGATTTAATGTAAATAAAGAGCTCCAGGATTTCCAGAGAAAGAATTTATTACAATTTGTTAATGCACAGGATTTGAAATCCTTCGGGTTAATTCCGGNNGGATAAGATTACCCTCAGAAATATTTTAACAGAGCCGAAAAATTCACTTGTAAAACAATACACAAAATTGTTTGAACTTGAAGGAATTGAGCTGGTAATTGAAAATGAGGTTTATGATTTTATGGTAGATAAGGCATTAGAATATAAATTGGGAGCCCGCGGCCTTAGAAGTATATGCGAAAGCATCTTAACTGATGCAATGTATGAACTTCCTTCACAGAAGGTAAAAACTTTTACACTTACTATAGATTACGCAGAAGATAAATTCAAAATAAGTAAACTAAGCCTGCTGAAAGTTGCTTAACTATTTCCTTTTCTCAATTGGGAAATATAAAAATGTCTTACAATAAAATTATGACATCTTATTTCTTTCAAACTAATTCTAAATAATCCTGCAATTATATCCTGGTTTATTTTTTTCAATTTATTTTTACGCCGATTATTGCACCAGGTGAAATTTTTAGTGCATTAATCCAAAAAATTGTAAAGAAATGGTTGATGTAATTCTCGGCCTGCAATGGGGCGACGAAGGAAAGGGGAAAATTGTTGATTATTTTGCTCCGAATTATGACGTAATTGCAAGGTTTCAGGGCGGACCTAATGCAGGGCATACGCTGTATGTCGACAAAGCGCAAATCGTTCTACACCAGATTCCTTCAGGAATATTTCATGAAAACAAGATTAACCTGATAGGCAATGGTGTAGTACTGGATGCTGTCACTTTAAAAAAAGAATGTGCTGAAGTCGATGCAATGGGATTTAATTGCACGAAAAATCTTTACATAAGCGCCCGCGCTCATCTAATATTACCTTCTCACAGGGCACTTGACAAAGCAAGTGAAATGGCTAAAGGGAATGATAAAATAGGTTCCACGCTCAAGGGAATTAGCCCTGCCTATATGGATAAGACCGGGAGAAACGGTTTGAGGGTGGGGGATATTCTGGATAAAAATTTTATATCACAATACATTAAACTGCGCTTAAAGCATCAAAAACTTCTGGATAATTTTTCTTTTAATGAAGACATAACAGCATGGGAGCAGGAATTTTTCGAAGGCATTGAATTTTTAAAAGCATTGCAAATTGTAAACGGAGAATATTTTATTAATGAAGCTATCCAAAAGGGGAAAAGAATTCTTGCCGAAGGAGCNNCGAAGCATGCTTGATGTGGATTTTGGAACTTTTCCTTTTGTAACCTCATCTAGCACTATTACAGCTGGTGTTGGCAGCGGGCTTGGCATAGCGCCTCAAAAAATTAAAGAAGTTTTTGGGATAACCAAGGCCTATTGTACAAGAGTAGGTAGCGGTCCTTTTCCCACAGAATTGAATGATGAGAAGGGTGAACAATTGAGGAAAACTGGCATGGAATATGGTAGTACGACAGGAAGGCCTAGAAGGTGTGGTTGGATAGACCTTGTAGCACTGAATTTTGCCTGTATGGTTAATGGAGTCACTCAATTGGTAATGACCAAAGCCGATGTTTTGGATGATATGGATACGCTTAAAGTATGCAAGAGCTACAAAATAAATGGGAAAGAAACAGATCAAATCCCTTTTCAAATGATGAAAGAAAATATTGAACCTGTATATGAGAAATTCAAGGGCTGGAAAACAGATATTACCTCCATTAAAAATTTTAATAACTTGCCTCCTGAAATGATTTATTATATTAATTATATTAATGAATCACTGGGCGTTCCTGTAAAATTCATTTCAAATGGTCCTGGCAGCGATCAGATTATTGTGGCGTGATGATCAATTAAGTTTTAATTAAAAAATAAAATATTTTGTGGCAAATTGAAAATCTAATTGAAATTTTACATAACTAATCCTTCAAGAAAATATGAAAGCAAAATCTGACAAGGAAAAAAAAATTCCTGAAAAAATTCCAGCAACTAATCTTGCGAAGCCATCATCTAAGAAAAGTGATGTTGATGAAGCCGACGATTTCGATGACGAAGATGATGTTCCTTTGAAGAAGGCTAAGAAATCTGCCTCTGATAAAAAAGCTAAAGCTGAAGAAGATGAGGACGATGATGTTGAAATAGAAGACGATTGGGAAAAAGTTGAGGATGATGATTATGATCCTGATTTTGATGAATTTGATATTCCTAAATCAAAAATAAAAAAGCCAGCCGGCAAGAAAGGGAAAGCTGATGATGATTTCGAACTGGATGATGATTTTAAAGATCTTGATCTTTTTAACGACGGAAGTGAATTAGATGATGAAGAAGATGATTTTTGAGTGTAAATAGAACGTTCGGCTACCCTGTTTTGAAAAAAACTTTTACTGAATATTTTCGTCCTGGTTAATTGGGTGGAATCGTTATCCACCTTTTTTTATTTCATTTTTGATAGGATACATTGTTTTAGTATCAACATCTAAATCACCAAGCAAATGTTGTACACACTGATTTAGGATAAGATATTTATTTGCAATAAAAAGATCCATTTTGTCCCTGGGTAGCCGCAAATCATATACACCTTCCGAGACGAATTTGTTATCAAATTCCGGATTGTAGCGATCAAAATCTTTTTTATCCATGCCAAGGTTTTTGGCTATGATTGAAGCATTATACCTTCCCGAAATTGTCAATTCGCTTGAGTTTTTTGTTTCTTTCTCAGAAATATTTGGTTCTGATACTGCATGATCATTTGCATTTAATGAATCATAATCTAAACCTACATCAGAAGTTTTGGATTCCATAATGTAATGCGTAGCAATAAATTTTTTCACATGATTGCGCGATTCTTCCGGGAGGTAGTATTGCAGATTCCAGAAATTGCGACTCCCGCTCTTTTTTATGGCACTATTAACTCTTCCTTCGCCCCCGTTATAGGCAGCAATTACGAGCAGCCAATCATGAAATTTTTTGTAGAGGTTTAATAAATATCTTGCGGCCGCATTGGTACTTTTATAATAGTCGGTGCGATCATCAGCATTTCCATCAATACGCAAACCATAATCCCTCGCTGTATGAAGCATGAATTGCCATGGGCCGCGGGCGCCGGCAGTTGAAAGAGCATCAGATTTCAGATCGCTTTCGATAACAGCAAGGTACTTCAACTCTTTTGGCAGACCATAATGAGTGAGAATTCCATCAATTAAATTGAAATAAAGTATGGCTGTTTTTTTCATTTGCTCCAGATATTTTCCATGAGCCTGCAGGTAATCCTGCATAAAGGTCTCTGCGTTTGGATTTACCTGAGATGAATATGGTATTGAGGGATTATATAAGTAATTTTTAAAAAGATTTTTAAAACCATATTTGGTAATTTCACTAACGTATTTGATTTTATCAGGTTTTGGCGCAGCTTCTGACTTGACTACTTCATTAATCGCATTATCTTCTTCGGCAACTTTTTCCAGTTTGGTTGTGTCCTCATTTTTAAGACTGAAATAAGTATTTTTTCCAAACGATAAATTGGAAATCCCACATTGAAAAAAAAGAAGCAAACTGATTATAATGAACGTCCCTTTCATTGGTTAATAACTTTTGAAGTTTCTCATCAATTCGTCAGAAAATTCCAGTAAAGTTAATTCATTATCATTGTTTGTTATAACCTGTACACCAAATGGTAACCCATTAGAATGTTTAAATAGCGGTAATGATATTGCCGGAGTGCCCGTAAGATTTGCATAAACCGTATAGATGTCAGCCAGGTACATGGCTACGGGATCTTTTTGCATGGTCCCCGCTTCGAAAGCAGTAGAGGGAACAGTTGGCAACATAATGGCATCAAAACCTTTAAAAATTTCTTTGGTCTGGTTGACCAATAATCTTCTTATTTGCTGAGCCTTTGTGAAATATGCATCATAATAACCTTCGCTTAGTACAAAAGTGCCTAACATAATGCGCCTNNACAAGATTGTCACCATTACTTTCATATCGGTAGCCATATCGAACTCCATCATAGCGGGACAAATTGCTTGAAGCTTCTGCAGTGGTAAGCACATAATAGGCCGGAACAATAAAATCAATAAGGCCAAAATCAATCTCAACTGTAGTATGGCCTGTCTGCGTCAACCGTGCAGATAAATCATAAATGCCTTTTTTAATTTCCGGATCCAGGCTTTCATGTTCCAGGGCATTTTTAAGTAAAGCTATTTTATATTTCCTCTCCTTTTTAGAGATTGAATACTCTGTTACTTTTTCCTGCTTTACCGTACTATCAAATTTGTCGCCCCCATTTATTGTAGCCAGGATTAAAGCCGCATCCTCAACATTATTTGAAAAAATACCTATTTGGTCAAATGAAGAAGCATAAGCTATCAGTCCGTTTCTTGAAATACAGCCATAAGTTGGCTTCATCCCCGTTATTCCACAAAAATCTGCAGGTTGCCTGACTGATCCTCCGGTATCGCTACCCAGGCTTGCCATACAAAGGCCGGCTTGAACTGCTACGGCTGATCCCCCTGAAGAACCACCCGGTACTTTGTTCTCGTCCAGGTAATTTAATACCCTGCCATAAATTGAATTTTCATTGGTACTGCCCATAGCAAATTCATCACAATTGCAATTACCA
>PKYU01000189.1 GCA_003132765.1 Chitinophagaceae bacterium
ATGCTAACCCTTAATCCACTTCTTGGAAAGAATGAGGAGGATTTCGGCCCCCGTTTCCCGGATATGAGTGAACCTTATAAGAAGTACCTGATCGAAAAAGTTAAGAACATTGGCAGGGAAAAAAATGTAGACCTGAAAGAAGGCGTTTATGTAGGGGTTAATGGTCCGTCTTTTGAAACAAGGGCAGAATATAAGATGCTGAATATGTTAGGTGGCGATGCTGTAGGGATGAGCACAGNNGATTGCATGTTTTTGGATTGAGCGTAATCACTGATATTGGTATAAGAAAAGAGAACAATGCCATCACCCATCAGGAAGTACTGAAGGCTGCTGCAGAAGCCGGACCAAAATTAACGCTGCTATTTAAAGAACTCATAGCCCGGCTATAATGGCCATTATCCATGATTAATAAAAATCTTAAAAAATACTATATTCATTTGGCAAAGCCTTTAGCTATAATAGGCGTAATAATACTACTTGCAGAAATGACGCAGGCTCAACTTCCTGGTGTTCTGAACAGATTTCAGGGAAACCCATCCAACAGCAGTCGCAATGGTCCCAACTCCACGGGAAAATCAACAAAAGGAGATTCACTATCCTTTAAGCACCGTGATGACCTGGCTGATTCCATTTCTATTTCTTTCCGTTACCTGGACTCCTTAAAAAGTGATGTTCTTGATTCATCAATTAATGATTTCCATAAGATTTATACTGTACCAGCTGATTATGTAACACTTGGTAATAATGGAACTGCATCTTATCCGGTACTTTTTACGCCTATATTAAAAGCCGGTTGGGATCCGGGTTTCCATGCCTTTGATTTATATAAGGACAACCTGGAAAATACCCGGTTTTTTCAAACTACACGACCCTTTACACAGCTCACCTATTTGCTGGCGTCCGGAAAGGAGCAGGTAATAAAAGTATTGCAAACACAGAATATTAAGCCTAATTGGAATGCGGGTTTTGAATATAGACTGATTTCTTCGCCCGGCATATTTCAAACACAAAACACCAATAATAATAGTTACCGTTTTTTCAGTAATTACCAGGGAAAGAAAAAAAGATATGCTGCCTATTTTATTCTTTTGGGAAACAAATTAAAAATATCAGAAAATGGCGGCATTCAAAATGATTCTTCTCTTTCTAACACAGATTTTATTGGAAAGCGTTTTGCCATTCCCGTAAACCTTGGCGGCGATGTTGCTACTACATATAATGTATTTTCAACTACGGTAAATACCGGTAATTTCTACAGCAACTTCACTGCCTTTTTCAGGCAGAGTTATGATTTAGGAATTAAAGACTCCCTTATTATTAATGATACAACAAAGGAATATTTGTTTTACCCGAAATTCAGGCTGCAGCACACAATCAATTATAGTACCTATTCTTATCAATTCAAGGATACTTTGAGCAATCCTACTTATGCAAGAGGAGACTCAGCGATATTCAATAGGTGGTACAATATATCCATTAACCCAACTAACGGAATAAATTTCTGGTTAAAAGATGTATGGAAATTTGTATCCAATGATTTCGAACTAAAACAGTTCCCTGAAATAAAAAACCTGGGCCAGTTTCTGGATGCCGGTGTGAGGCTTGAAAATTTTACCGGAACTTTTTCATCTTCACCAAGGCCATTATACCTGGTGCAGGTGTTTCCTTCACCTCCGATAAGCAAAAGCTTTTATAATTTAATATTGCATGGCGAATACAGAAACAAAACCAGAAACAGGAAATGGGATGCATTGTTGAAAGGGGAATTTTATGCTACTGGATTAAATTCAGGAGATTATAGCGCTTATGCCACCCTTACCCGTTATATCAATCCCAAATGGGGAAACATACAAGTCTCATTTCAAAATATTAATCGCTCCCCTTCTTATATTTTTAATGGTATTTCCGCTTTTAACCTGGGGAATAACCAGGAATCTAAAAAAGAAAATATTACCGTGATCTCAGCTTCAGCCAATAATCCAAGATTCTCAATTACAGCAAGAAATATTTCTATAACCAATTACGCGTATTTCAAAAATTATTACCAGGCTAATCAATTTAATGGATTAGTAAATCTTACCCAGGTTACTGCTTCCATAAAAAATAGAATTGCCGGTCACTTTAGTCTCTACAGCGACTTTATTGTTCAACAAACTACAGGCAATAATCCTATTAAAGTCCCTCTGTTCTTTACTCGCCAAAGGCTTGCCTTTGAAGGAAATTTCTTCAAGAATCTTTTCTTAAGTACTGGTCTGGATGTAAAATATAATACCCCTTACCTTGCTAACAATTATTCACCCGTTATGGGCNNTTTTTCAACTTCAGAATTAAATCCTTTACCGCAATAATAAAAATTGAAAATTTAAATACGATTGATTTTGCCAATGGTTTCGGATTCTCAAATAATAGTTTTGCTGCGCCCTATTATCCAACCCCCGGATTTATTTTCAGGTTTGGTATTCAATGGGGTTTTGTGAATTAATTCTCCATTTTTAGAAATAAAGAATATTTGAATACTAAATTTAAAATAAGAAGAATAATTAAGGAAGACAATGAAACAATTGCTCTTATCATTCGAAAATCCCTGGAAGAACTTGGAGCTGCGAAACCCGGTACAGTTTATTTTGATGAAAGTACCGATCGCTTACACGAAGTTTTTCAAACAAAGAAATCAGCATACTTTGTAGCAGAAACTGGCGGCCACGTAGTTGGTGGTGGCGGCATATTTCCAACAGAAGGCCTGGATAAAAATACCTGCGAACTTGTTAAGATGTACGTTTCATCGGCTGCAAGGGGAAAAGGATTAGGAAAATTATTATTGAAGCACTGTTTAGAAAAAGCGAAAAATACCGGTTATGAAAAGATATATATTGAAACCATGCCTGAACTTACAACCGCAATTGAAATGTATAAAAAAAGCGGATTTACATTTATTCAGGAAACGTTAGGCAACAGTGGTCATTCCGGTTGTGATGTGTTTATGATAAAGGAATTATAAATCTTTCTCTATCAATTGCACTTCAGCTACCGGGCTAAATAAATATAGTTTCCCGCTACTTATTTCTTTACACAAATACCGCTTTCTAACCTTGTTTCCCTTACTATAGATTTTTCCACCTTTCACTTTAAAAAAACTGCCTGAAGAAAGCTCTTCTATGAAAAATATACCAGGTCTGTGAGGATCATACCTTTTTAAGATTCTTAATAACCCATCTTCTGCACAAGAGCTGGCTGCGGGACTCTTAATACTCCTTTTAAGCTCCGCTTNNCCTTTTTTATTATGAACCGGGCCAGTATTTCACCAAACTCATTTTTCCATTGGACACCATGAGGAGGTATTCGTTTTCCATATTTCTCATAAGCCAGCATGTGTCCCAATTCATTTAACAATGTAATCAAAAAAGCATATTTATTCAGATTACCGTTTACGCTTATCTTGTGATTTTTATGAATTTGGCTTATTCTGTAATCACCTAAAACACTTTTTCGTTCCCGGCTAACAGTTAAGTGAACTTTGTATTCGTTTAGAAATAAAAGAACATCTTCAAAAGTTCCATCCGGCAGGTAGGTGCTTAACTGGTTTAAGGGAGATTCTTTCTTAGGCATCACTTTTATGGCGGGCAGTTTTCATTAATTGTCTTACTTCAAATAATGTATATATAATGTATAATCCTAGAGCCGTAAACAAGGAGGGCTTGTTTATTTTTCCCTGAGTGATAAAAAGATAGGTAGCGAGAGCAATTATTACAATAAATATTTTCAGAATTAATGAAACATAAACACCCCTGATAAAAGTATGCATGGATTTTGATTTTAGCGCTTTCATTTGAACAAGAAAACCTGCAAGGCCAACCAGAAACAATAGCAGGTTTGCAATTAAGAGAAATCTCAAACCAAAACCATCATCCTGAAGGGGTTTTTTAAAAATAAATACTGTCGTATTAACTATTAAAAACACAACAAAGGCCGGGACCCACTTTCGATATAATTGATTCATTTTTTCCTGGAGGTTTCTTTAAAAATATTTAAGATAATACCCAAAATGATTAATAAGGGAAGCAGCCAAACCAATAAAGGGAATGAAAGATGCAACCACCCGTCCGATTTCAATCCCAAAAATACCCCTATCCCGATGCTCACCAGAAACTGCATTGCAAGGCCCGCATATCTCATTATTTGTTTATTTCCTTCCTCGTTATTTTCCAATTAACTAATTTATAATTTGGGCGTTAATCCTTGCTTTTTTCTATGACTTTCAAGGACAACCTGGAGGTATCCCTTGATATAATGTTTCCCTTAAGCACATTTTCAATATTATTAATATATTGCTGTTTTAAAATCAAATCGTGCTCCAGCGAATCTGTCCTTACCTTTAATATTTCAAATTCCCGGGCTTTTTGAACTTCGCCATAGCCAGGGATATAGAGTTTTAGCGGGGTGAATGNNGACCCACCAATAATACGAAAAGTGTGCTTATACCAATATATACACTCAATCTTGTCAATTTAAAAGTGACTACCTCGTCAAAGGTATCATCATTCATAATAACGAGCCTGTAGCGGTTTCGAATCTCTTTAGCGATAAATTCTCGTCCGAAAGGGACATATTTTCTTTTTAGGTTGTTAAAAAATTATTGGCCCATTTTGATAAATGGCTTATTAGCTCAAAATAAACGTATTTTTAAAATATTTTTGCAAAATGGAAGTTTTATATGGAAACCAATTACTTTTCCATCTTTGTACCGCTATAAAAATTGTTAATATTCATGAAATCCCGGATTTTAAAGGTCCTGCCGGTTTTTTTATTCTGCCTGTCCCTGCTGCCGGAAGTTCATGCCCAATTGGGTAAAATAACCTTCGACCTGGATAAGGATAAGCCCAATAAATTCAAAGATAAAACCCTGAAATCTGAAAAGACGGGTGAAAAGAAATTTACTTTGCCCAGACGATTTATTCAGAATACTGTTTCTCATTATAACTATTACTTTAATGCAAATAATAAAATAAACCAGGTCATAGAAATAGCACGCCTTGGCAATCGTAATGATTATACAAAACTACTTCCTTTTTATAGTTATTCCCTTGAAAATACAGCGAGCCAAAAAAGGGACCTTGATTCAGTAATTTACAAAGCAACAGCCGGCATTTTAATTCATGACCTGCGGAGCAACTGGGTTGATAACCTATACTTCCTGATCGGGGAAGCTTATTATTTCAGAAAAGCGTTTGACTCAGCATCTATGACTTTTCAGTTTATAAATTATAACTTGTTTCCAAGAACGAAAAAAACTGAAGATGACCAATTAATAGTGGGTTCCAATGAAAATGAAATTAATCAATCAGTAAGCATTTCAAGTAAGGAATCCCGTAAACTTATAGATAAGGCATTTACCCAGCCACCAAGCAGGAACGATGCGTTTATTTGGCAAATCCGCACATTGGTAGATATGGGCGAATTGGGTGATGCAGCAGGCCTCATCAATACCTTGCAGAACGATCCCTACTTTCCTCATCGCCTGAAACCTTCACTGGAAGAGATGAGGGCCTATTGGTTTTATAACCAGCAGATGTACGATAGTACAGTAGTTCACTTGGAAAATTCATTGCCAACTTCCCTCGATATTGAAGACAGAGCCAGGCGTGAATTTTTAATTGCTCAACTTAGTGAAATGAAAAACGACCAGGAGCAGGCATCTCTTTTTTATGACAGGGCAATGAAACATACAACTGACCCTTTGATTTGNNAATGCGAATCTCAACAAAGCAAAAATGCTGAAAAGCAAAAATCCTGCTGAGATTGATAAAAGTATTGCGACATTATTACACATGGCAAAAAAAGATAAGTTTGAACCTTACCGCTATATAATTTATTTTTCTTCGGCCCAGTTGGCTATGATAAAGCCTGATACCACGGCCGCTATATCTTTTTTTAAATCGAGTACGAAATACAACCAGGATAATGTACCGATGAAAAATAAAGCCTTTCTAACGCTTGCAGAAATAAGCTATAAGCGCAATAAATATATGGATGCTTATAATTTTTATGACAGCCTTCAGGCAGGTGATACATCCCTGGGAGATATGGCACAAATACTTCAAAGAAAAAAAGCATTGGGTCTAATAGTCGGTCATATCAATATCATAAACAGGGAAGATAGCCTTCAAACTATTGCAGGGATGTCGCAGGCAGAAAGGGATGATTTTATAAGGAAGCTTTCTAAAAGATTGCTTAAAGAAAAGGGGATAAAAGAGGAAGATTCTGTCTATGCAAATCAATCTTCTAATTTCTTCAAAAACCAAAGTGCCTCAGGGGGACTCTATGGGAATAAGGGTGCCAGTGGCTCCTGGTATTTTTACGATAACTCCATGAAAGGAAATGGCTACAATGAATTTAAGCAAGACTGGGGAAGGCGCCAAAATACTGATAACTGGCGCAGGACATCTCCTAATAATGGTGCAGCCGCATTAGCACCACAATCCAATACTAAAGATAGCAGTGGAAATCTTTCTTCGAATGATCAAAATGCAGACCCGCTTAGTTCCGGTACGCCCAATAATCCTGTTAGCATTCCTGTCCAGAAAGATCTGTCTGAAAAAGGACTGTTGGCAAATGTTCCATTGACCAAGGCTAAGATGGATATTTCCAAAGCCAAAGTATCCAGGTCCTTATTCCAACTGGGAAAGGACTATCAGGATCTTCTTGAAGATTACCAGGCTGCTATTGAGACTTATGAACAATCATTGAGCCGCTTTCCTGATAGCCTGTATGCAGGCGAATTGTATTTGAATTTATCCTATTGCTATAGAAAATTGGGCGATTTGGCAAAAGCAGATTATTATAAAAACCTGTTACTAAATAATTTTGCCAAAAGTAAGTTTACCCAATTGGCTCTGCATCCCGATGCGATGGATCCTAATAAGAGAGATACCGCCGCCACTAAAAGATATGAAGATATTTACAACCTTTTTATAGAAGGTAATTTTCAGAGGGCAGTTGATGAGAAAAAAATTGCCGACAGCACTTACGGTCCAAATTACTGGAGCCCCCAATTGCTGTACATTGAATCAGTATATTATATCAGAAATAGGGAAGACAGCACAGCCTTAAAGGTTTTAAACGAANNATGTACTTAAAAGACGAAAGTCTATCGAAAATTATTTAACTGATCTTAAAGTAGTAAGAGAAAAAGAAGATTCTCAATTAGTGGTTTATGATGATCCAACTATTATAAGAAGAATATCAACTGATTCTGTTAAAAAAATATTAGTTAGAAATGATTCTAACTTAATTAGTCCTGTGCAGCAAAAGATTGAGCCATTAAAAAAACCAGTTCCGGTTGTTACTAATGGCACTTTCATTTTCGATATTTATGAACCCCAGTTCGTGATGGTAATTCTCACCAAAGTGGACCCGGTATATTCGAGTGAGGCCAAAAATGCATTTACCAGGTACAACAGGGAGAATTTTTATNNTATTGAGATAACCAAAGATACCCTCGACAATGTCAGGACATTATTAATTTTTGCTCCCTTTGATAATGCAGACGCAGCGTTGAAATACATGAACAGATTGAAAAGAGATGCTCCGGCAGAAATATCCTGGCTGCCGGCAAACAAGTATTCTTTCTATATTATTTCAAATCCAAACCTTGCATTGCTTAAAGAAAATAAAAACTTGCAGGGATACCTGGATCTTTTAAATAAAAATTACCCGGGTAAGTTTTAATTTTATGCGACAATCAATCCTTCCCGGACAAAGAAAATAAAATGGCAGATAAGAAAATCGGAAAAGACAAAAAAAGTCAAATTAAACCTCCAGTAAGGATTTTATGGACGATTTTTTTTGGTGGAATAGCTTTTGAAATTGTTGTATTTGCGGCAGCCTATTTTGGTGTATTTGGAAAACTACCATCATTGCGGGAACTGGAAAACCCCCAGGCAGATCTTGCTACCGAAATATATGCCAACGACGGCACCACAATTATGGGGAAAATTTATGCTGAAAACCGCAGTTCTGTTGACTTTAATGATATTTCCAAACATGTAATAGATGCTCTGATCTCAACAGAAGACATCCGGTTTTACGACCATTCAGGAATAGATGCTATTGCCATCGGAAGAGCAGTCAAGGGATTGGGCTCTGAAGGAGGCGGCAGTACCATCACGCAACAATTGGCAAAAAATATGTTAGGACAAGGTGGTGGATGGGTTGGAAAAAGAATTTTGGACAAACTAAAAGAATGGATTGTTGCACTCAAACTTGAAAAAAATTTCACGAAACAGGAAATCCTCGCTTTATACCTCAATAGAGTATCGTGGTTAAATGTTTATGGAATCCGGAACGCCTCTTTGGTCTATTTTCAAAAAGAACCATTGCAACTCACGACGGATGAAGCGGCATTATTGGTTGGAATGCTAAGTGGGCCTGGCCAATACGACCCTGTAAGGCATCCACAGGCAGCAATGGACCGGAGAAATTTGGTTCTTGACCGCATGGTAACGAATAATGATCTTTCAGCTTCAGAAGCATCAATTCTGAAGAAAAAGCCTCTAGGAATAAAATATAAGAAACTGGATGAAAATCTGGGTATAGCCCCTTATTTCCGTGCTATGCTTACTAAAAAGCTAATAGACTGGTGCAAGAACCATCAAGAACCGACAACCGGTAAAAATTACGATCCTTACCGCGATGGTTTAAAAATATATACAACCATCGATCCCAAAATGCAATTATTTGCTGAAGAGGCGGTGGTGAAGCACATGGCTAATATGCAAGTTAAATTCAACAAACAATTACCAAAGAATATATGGANNTATATGGAAGGGCCATGAAGATATTTTGAACAGGGCAATGAGAGAAAGTGACCGGTGGAAATTTATGAAAGGCGACGGCATCAGCAATGAGAATATCGTGAGATCGTTTAATGTACCGGTAAAAATGAAAATATTTGCCTGGAATTCAAAGCGTGAAATCGACACTATAATGACCCCGCTTGATTCCATCAAATACCTAAAACAAATGATGCATACAGCATTTGCTGTGATAGACCCCGCAACCGGTGAAGTGAAAGCCTGGGTAGGTGGAATAGATTTTAAATGGTTCAAGTATGATCATGTTACGGCCAACAGGCAGGTAGGATCAACCTTTAAACCTTTGTTATATACGCTTGCTCTTACTGATGCAGGACTTACACCGGACAGCTATATCGGAGGCAAGGCTATTACTCTTTCTAAAAAAACAATTCAGGCAGATAAATCAATTGCAGGAACCGGAGGTACCATGGCATATTGTCTGGCAAAATCATTAAACTCTGCCGCGTGGGATCTTATGAGTATGATCGGCCCAAAAAAGACAGCTGAATTTGCACACCTTTGTGGAATAAAAAGCAATATCCCTATTGTACCTTCTATAGCACTCGGTTCTGCAGATATCCAGCTTATTGAAATGTTGAGGGCTTATACCATGTTTCCAAACCGCGGTTTTAATACAGAGCCAATATTTATTAGTCGGATAGAAGATAAAAACGGAAATGTTTTGCAGTCATTCGAGACGGAAACGAAACAGGTTATTAGCGAGGCTGACTCTTACGCCATGTATAAAATGATGCAAGGTGTAGTAGATTTCGGAACCGGTGGATCTATGCGCTGGAAATATGGTATAGAAAGTGAAATGGGTGGCAAAACTGGCACTACAAATGATAATACTGATGGTTGGTTTATAGGGTATACTCCGCAGCTACTTGCCGGTGCTTGGGTCGGCTGTGACGATCCATTCCTGCACTTGCGAAATGGATGGACAAACGGAGGTAACGATATGGCCATGCCCGAATGGGCTTATTTTATGCAAAAAGTGTATGCAGATAAAAAATTGGGGATAGACCCAAATGCCCAATTTCAGATCCCCGCTGAATTAAATAATAATCCCATTTATGCTGATCAGAATTTTGAAGCTATAGTAAGAAAGGGACAAGGAAGTGACTATAGCCAGGGCAATGGCGATGCAGGAGATTATGAAAATAATACTCAAACAAATGTTCCTGTAGAATCGGAGTTTTCCAAGAACCAGGCAAATGATTATACTAATGATGGTGATAAAAAACATATAAGTGCTTCTGAATTAGCTAACGAATCCAAAAAGGATTCATCAAAAGCCCATCTTAAAAAACCTGAGGAAAAAATAACGGAGAAAAAGCCAGCTATTAATGCAAAGAAAGAAAGCGATTATTAATTTAAAATATTTGAAACCAACATTCTTAAAATCCCTATTTGGACTGGTTCTGCTGGTGGTACCCATCAATTTGCTTTTTGCCTGGGGTGCTTGGGCTCATAAACATATCAACCGCGCAGCAGTTTTTGCTTTACCCGAGGCAATGAGAGTTTTTTATTATAACCACATTGATTTTATAACAGAAGGTGCAGTAGTCCCGGATTTAAGAAGAGGGCTTCTCAACGATAAAAATGAAAGCCCCAGACACTATATCGATATTCAGGATTTTGGCAATTTGCCTCTTCCGGGCTTTCCTAAAATTACCAAGGAGGCTTATAGAAGATTCGACAGCGCGTTCCTTAATAAAACGGGGTACCTGCCCTGGTATATTCAAAATCTAACTGAAAAACTTACCCAGTCCTTCAAAAAAAGGAATAAGTCTGAAATTTTATTTCTTTCTGCAGAACTAGGCCATTATGTGGCAGATGTTCATATGCCTTTGCATACTTCTTCCAATTATAACGGGCAACTTACCAATCAAAAAGGAGTTCATGCTTTGTGGGAATCCCAAATTCCGGAATTATTTGGAAATAGATACAATTTTAAAACGGACTCTGCCCACTATATTGCAGATATTCCAGAAGAAACCTGGAATATTATTATACAATCACATTCATTGGAAGATAGCCTTTTGGCTGCAGAAAAGCAAACGAGGAAGATGTTTACAAAAGAAAATATGTATAAAAAAGATTTATTGGGTGATCTCATATTATCATATAACCAACCGGTATTCTCGGAGGAATATGCAAAGCAATTTAATTTTGCCATGAAAGGCATGGTTGAAAATCAATTACGACTCTCAATCCAGGACGTTGCTGATTTTTGGTATACAGCCTGGGTGAATGCAGGAAGCCCAAATCTTCTTTCTCTCGACGATAAACATCTGACCCGCCAGAATCGGAAAAATTATAAAAAAGAATTCAGGGAATTTAATAGAGGCAAATTATTGAATCTGAATACAGAAAAAGAATAATTTAACCTTGCTATGAATTAGGATAGCTCTCNNAAAGATAATTTTTTCTTATGAAGAGTGCGATGATGGTCAATAATAAAAATCAGCAAGTAATTTTCCCTGACAGCAGCTTATTCCGGGAATACCCTGTAGAGATTTACAGGTATTTCAACGGATTTCTTCTTGATCGCTGGATGTAATTTTTAATATTCATCCAAAATGCAAAAAATAAATAAAATATGATGGGAGAACCCAAGGTGAGGAAGGAAATATAAATAAAATATTTTCTGATTACGGAGGTTGCAATACCCATCCTTTCGCCTATGGCGGTGCATACGCCAAATACCTTCCATTCTATAAAATGCTTTATTTTATACATAGTACAAATCTAAAAAATATTTGTAATAAAAGATATTCCAAACTCAATTTAAACAATGTTTTGTATAATATTGGCATTTTAATTTTTTGCCAATTTCATTATACACTCAGGGCTTCCATGTTGAAAAGTGATGCCGGCTTACCAAAAGAAGAAAACCAATCCCCAAAACATGAATTGATTTTAACTAATTTTGCCGGATTAATTATTCACATATTTTCATTAATCTCTAATCATTATATAAAATAAGAAACATGGTATTTGATATTGACATCATAAAAAAGTTTTACACCACTTATGCTGGTAAACTAGCCGCTGCCCGTAAAGTGGTAAATCATCCACTCACTTTAACCGAAAAAATATTATATACGCACTTGTGGGAAGGAAATGCCCGGCAGGCTTATGGAAGAGGAAAAGATTATGTAGATTTTGCACCGGATAGAGTAGCTATGCAGGATGCAACCGCACAGATGGCCTTACTTCAATTTATGCAATCAGGACGAACAAAAGTTTCGGTTCCCTCAACCGTACATTGTGATCACCTGATACAAGCGGAGGTGGGTGCTGAAAAAGATTTATCGAGAGCTAAATCCCAAAATAAAGAAGTTTATGATTTCCTTTCTTCTGTATCAAATAAATACGGAATAGGATTTTGGAAACCCGGAGCAGGAATTATTCACCAGGTTGTTTTAGAAAATTATGCTTTTCCTGGTGGAATGATGATCGGCACCGATTCTCATACAGTAAATGCCGGTGGCTTGGGGACTATTGCCATAGGAGTAGGTGGCGCAGATGCTTGTGATGTGATGGCAGGATTACCATGGGAACTTAAATTTCCAAAACTTATTGGCGTAAAGCTTACCGGTAAACTTAATGGCTGGACCGCTGCAAAAGATATTATTTTAAGAGTGGCAGGTATACTAACTGTGAAAGGTGGAACAGGCGCAATCCTGGAATATTTTGGAGAGGGGGCATTATCGCTTTCCTGCACGGGTAAAGGAACCATTTGCAATATGGGTGCAGAAATTGGCGCGACAACTTCCATATTCGGATACGATAAAAAGATGGCTGAATATTTAAGAGGTACCGGCAGGCCTGAAGTTGCTGATTTGGCTAATTCAATTGGGGAAGATCTAACTGGTGATAAAGAAGTGTATGCTAATCCTGAAAAATATTTTGATCAGGTAATTGAAATAAATCTATCTGAACTGTAACCCCATATCAATGGCCCTTTCACTCCTGACCTTGCATGGCCTAATTCAAAATTCGCAAAAGCCGTAAAGGATAACGGATGGCCGGAGCAAATAGAAGTAGGATTGATCGGTTCATGTACCAACTCATCTTATGAAGATATAACAAGGGCAGCCTCTATTGCCAGCCAGGCTACTGAGAAGGGATTAAAAGCAAAAGCCGAATTTACTATTACACCCGGTTCTGAACAGGTAAGGTATACTGTAGACAGAGATGGATACCTGCGTATTTTTGAAAAAATGGGTGGTGTAGTTTTGGCTAATGCCTGCGGACCCTGCATCGGGCAATGGGCAAGGCATTCCAAAGATCCTAACCGAAAGAATTCTATTCTAACTTCCTACAACCGAAACTTTGCAAAAAGAAATGATGGCAATCCAAATACCCATGCCTTTGTTGCATCACCTGAAATAACTACAGCACTGGCAATTGCGGGTTCACTTACATTTAATCCATTGACAGATTATCTCACCAATGATAAAGGAGAAAAAATAAAGCTTACAGAACCTAAAGGAATCGAAATGCCTTTGAAAGGATTCGCAGTGGAAGATGCAGGCTACCAGGCACCTGCTGAAGATGGAAGCAAAATAGAAGTACTAGTATCTCCTGTTTCTGATCGGCTCCAAATATTAGAACCTTTTCCTGCATGGGAAGNNTGATTAAGGCTAAAGGAAAATGTACTACAGATCACATATCTATGGCCGGGCCATGGCTTAAATATCGTGGCCATCTTGATAATATCAGTAATAACCTTTTGATCGGAGCAGTAAATTATTTTAATGAGAAAACCAATCTCGTAAAGAACGAGATTACCGGGGAATATGGCCCTTTGCCTGAAACCCAAAGAGCGTATAAAGCAGCAGGTGTAGGCTCCATAATTGTAGGTGATGAAAAATATGGAGAAGGATCATCAAGGGAGCATGCCGCTATGGAACCAAGACACCTTGGTGTGCGGGCAGTATTGGTAAAATCTTTTGCCCGCATACACGAAACTAA
>PKYU01000339.1 GCA_003132765.1 Chitinophagaceae bacterium
CAGAAATATGAAATACCAAATATGAAAAACAGGTATGTATTTGCAGATTTTCACATACCTGTTTCAGCCTGGCGGGCAGTTACCAGTACTACACTGGCTTTCGCCCATGAATGTTTTTTAGATGAAATGGCTGTACAAGCAAAAAAAGATCCTATGGCCTTCCGCATGGAAATGCTTACCAAAGATTCCGATACTAAGAATATTTTACAGAAGTTGAAAGAAGTCTCCAACTGGGACAAACGATTGCCCGAAGGATGGGGCCGAGGGGTAGCTCAGTATGAATTTTTTGCAGGCCAGGCAGGATATGTTATCGAAGTTTCCAAAAAAGGTGCCGGCATCAAGATTGAAAAAGTCTATGCGGTTATAGACCTGGGAACAGTCGTAAATCCTGATATGGTTAAGGCACAGGTAGAAGGAGCAGCTACAATGGCCTTAACAGCCNNTAAGGGTGTTGGTGAACCGGGATTGCCGTCTTTTGCACCGGCACTATGTAATGCAATTTTCTCAGCCACGGGTAAACGCATCAGGAAATTGCCATTTGATATTAATAATATAGTATAATTGAATATTGAAGTACCATTGAATTTAAACTGATAAAAAAATGAAGAAGATTACTATAGGTACCATTGCTATTACTGGTATTTTTATTTTTTGCACTGCATTTTTACAGGATTATGATTTGGAAAAAAGCATCGAGCGGGGTAAGAATGTTTATGTTTCAAACANNATGGATTGCCACCTTGAGGATGGAAGCGCTACTACAGATCAATGTCCTCCGCTGGCGAAATCAGATTACCTGATGAAGGGTGCCAATTCATTGATCACGGTAATTCTGGAAGGACAATCAGGAGAAGTATTAGTTAATGGAACTAAATATAATCAACAGATGCTGGCCATGAATATTCTAACCGATCCCGAGATAGCAGATGTATTGAATTATATTCGAAACAGCTGGGGAAATAAAATGGCAGTAATTACTCCTCTACAGGTGAAGACTCTTCGCAAATAAATCATTAGAAATCCTGGGTAATTTATTATTGTCTTCTCTCCTTTTAGCAATATAATACCGCTATAAATAAAACTATTCTGTAATATTTTTCAATTTCCTCAGGCAATTATTCAGTATCCATCAGGAAAGATATATTCGCCAGTATCCGGGATTTTCAAAATAATTTATAAAAATAAATCTTCCCCTTTAAAAGGAATACATTTTTGAAAAGCATATCTTGTTGGCTAAATCAAATATTTATAAAAATGAAAAAGTTTATTTTATCACTAAGTTTATTCCTTATCGGAATTGTTTGCTTTTCGCAGGACGTTGAAAAGAATGGAACTATTTACATTAAGCATCCTTATATAGATGTTGTGAATAATACCTCAAAAGCCTATTTGGCAAAAGATGATGCTGCTAATATGAAGCTTTATGCAGATACTGCCAAATGGTGGGCTTCAGGTATGGGTAAGGCAATTTCAATTGCTGATGCCATAAAACAGTGGGATAATGATTTTGATACTTATGATGATATTAAAGTTAATCCTGTTGGATACCCTGACTACTTAAACTACCTCGACAAAGATCAAAAAGTTGTTCAATCATGGTGGCATTGGTCCGGTAAATCAAAGAAAACAGGAGCAATAGTAAACATAGATTTTGTTCAATTTGACAATTTCAACAAGGATGGCAAGATTGACTTTGAATCTAGTTACGGGAATTTTCCGGATATGTCAAAGAATTAAGATTCTTCCTATTCATAGTTTTGAAAATCATAATTTTTTATTACCTTAATAGTTTCATTCAGTATTCATACTCTATAGAGGCTATACTCCGTTCCTTCTGACATTTTTTTATTCACTAAATAATCAAACTATTATGAAAAGAATCTTTGTTCTGGCCTCTTTGGCTTTATTTACTGCTTGTAATTCCAATGAACCTGCAAAAACTGATGTTATGAAGTCAGGAATGGATTCAACCATGCAGGCCATTAATTCCCCATATGTTATAGGGTATTCTTCCAAGTTTGTAATGGACGATCCCAAAAACGCAGAATCGCTTCTTACACTCTGGAAGGATTGGGACAATGGTAATTTATCTGCTCACAAGGATCTATTTGCAGATTCTATGAGCATGACTTTTGCCGATGGTTCTATGATGCATACAAGCCGCGACAGCGCGTTAGCTGCAGCACAAAGTATGAGAAACAATTTCGCTAGTGCAGTAAGTTCCGTAAATGCGATTATGGCTGTAAAAAGCACCGATAAGAATGAAAACTGGGCCATTATCTGGGGCAAGGAAGTAGATACGGATAAAAAAGGAAAAGTGGATTCAACTTATTTGCAGGAAACATGGAGGTTTAACAAGGATAGCAAAACTGATCTTATGTTTCAATACAAACAGGCGATTCCTCCGCCAAAAAAATAACTGCCTATGTGAAGCTCCGGAAAACGGAGCTTTTTTTTAAACCCAACATAAACCTAAGATTGGCATTCAAAATTGCATTTTATGATATGGATGTAATAGATAATCTTATTGGTAATGTATTCAAGAAAGAGACTTTCCAACAATATTATGATTTCAAATTGTAAGCTGAGTAATACTGCGAGATTTTATCAATAGACTATAATTCGGGATGCCTTATTTTGATGGGGAAGTTCATTTTTCAAAAAACAGAAAGATAAAATACCACCTCTGTATTCTGCTTTCATGAAATCTGTGTCAATATTTTCCGGAATCAAAAATTCCTGATTAAAGCGCTTATTTTTTGAATTGCGATTACTGTATTTTTTCTTTTCCATTACAGGCGAATCCTTATGTGAAGCAGCAATGGACAAATTCCCATTTTCATTAATACTAACAAAAAAGTCTTCTCTTTCAAGGCCGGGGGCAGCCAATTCTATCTGGTAATATTCCGGAGTTTCAAGAATTTTATCTGGGTGGCTATATGATNNTGATCCCGATCCTTTTCCACATTTGGACAATTTCTTTGCAGGTTTCCTGATTTTATTTCTTTCCGGAATATATTCACCAGGATAAACTGAATATTCAAGTGGTTTTTTATTTTTGGCATGCATAAAAAAGGATTTTTATTGGGTTAGTAAATCTGGATCCGCTTCTTAATTCCCATTCTGTAAAATCTGATCCTATCGTATCTGATAAAGATTAACTTGTCTAAGAATAGATTTCATGTTTTAGCAGGCGAAGTCAACATGAACAAATGCAAGGTCTTCTAGAAAATGGAGACCTTCAAGTATTGATAAGAACTTTAAGTTTATTTTAGAGATTTTTTAATTCCAGTCTGACCATCTTCCTTTTCGAATTTTATTGATAGTAAGTGTTCACAAGGCGCCAAACAAATCATAGGATTGATTGGCTTTTTTTCTTTTAAATTTACAAATTCCCATTTTCTATTTTCAATGAAATTATGCACCATTTGTGCATAGTTCCTGTAAATTCGAATAATTCCATTTAGCCCGGATTTATTTACAAATGCAAGGGTAAAACAATATCAATTATTCTGTCTGAATGAAGTCTAATTCTAGGTCTCCTTCTTTTCAATGGACCTTCAAATAAAGAGGAATTGTGTCATAATAGAGTCTTTTGAAGCACTCGAACACGTTTGACAATATACGAAACCTTGTAAAGAGATATCCAATCAATATGTAACGCCATGGTTTACCCTACATATTAACCTTTACCTTCTTCTATTCACATTAGTATTTCTAAAGCATTTTTTCATTTTTTGCCGATCTAAATCATACATTTTCATGATTTTACTCAGCAAACAAAAATATTGTTGAAGTTATTTTTGTGTAGGTTTTATAGTATTCATGCATCTCGTAAAATTTAAAAATATGCATGCTCAAAAAATTACAAAGATTGACTGGTTGGACATACT
>PKYU01000430.1 GCA_003132765.1 Chitinophagaceae bacterium
TAGCGTTTTGTGACCAGTTAAATAATGACTTAAATAATAAAGAAAGCGTAATAGATTTTCACGAAAACATCTGTAAAAATCCCAGGTTGTTTTCAAGAAAAATCTTACCATGCTATTCTTCCTTCAGAGCACTTACTTAATTGTTGTTATTCGGAAGTGATGGTGGTGGCGGTGGTGGTGGCGGAGGTGGCGGCATCGGACCTTCCGGCATCATAGGGGACTTTTTCTCCGGATGCTCCGAACTTCTGTGACAGGTGTAGCATGTTACTGTCCTCAACATAAATTTAATAGGCTCCAAATTAGCAGAGGTATCCATATCGTGATCATGATCCATATCATGATTCATGTCTTTATTCATATTGTGATCATGATCCATATCATGATGCTCTATATTTTTAAAATAATTTCTGTTTATATCGATAGACATCAGCATCATTTTGCGGGCAATTCGTTTTTCCGGCTTATCATCATTGGCAAAATCCATCTTCTTCTCCGCTTCATTTCTTACATGGCAAAAATTACATTTTACCCCCAATGAAGCTGTAAAAAAATGCATAACACTATCAAGATCCTTTTTGGAAATGTCTTTAGGGAGTACTTTTAAATTCTGGAACCCCGGCTCATGGGAAGTGGTAAATGCCTGGAATGAAATGACGCCCAATGCACAGGCTATAATAATTAACAGACTTTTTTTCATTATGATCAATTTTAAACCGAAAGTATTTAATAATTAACGATCTCAAAAATATTTTATTAATTTCAATGAGATTATAATTATTTTAACTTTTTCAACGTTATGTGTATAAGTAAATTACACTAAATGCTTTTCAGAATTTTACATTTGAAAAAGCAGGACTGAAAAAGAATAGAAAAGAATTGAATCTTTAATAATTTAAACCTAAGCCCGATTGACAGAAGCAATTATTACCCTCGAAACCGTAAACCCTATTGAATTCTTTGGTGTTAACAATGGAAAACTGGATATTCTTAAAAAGAAGTTTCCCCGCCTAAAAATACTTAGTCGCGGTACTCAAATAAAACTAAGTGGTGCGCCGGAGCAAATTGAAGATGCGAAGGATAAAATAAATTTAGCCGTGCAATATCTTGAACGAAATGGACACATGACAGAAAATTACCTCGAGCAGATTCTTGGAGGTGATGATGAAAAAACAATAGACAATTTTATCGAGCGTCATCCTAATGAGATTCTGGTCTTTGGCCCTAACGGTAAAACAGTAAGGGCAAGAACTTCCAATCAGAAACTGATGGTTAGTTCCATTGAAAAAAATGATATTGTATTTGCGATCGGACCCGCAGGAACCGGAAAAACATATACCGCAGTGGCGCTGGCAGTGAGGGCACTCAAGAATAAACAGGTTAAGAAAATAATCTTGACCCGGCCCGCAGTAGAAGCCGGTGAAAGCCTCGGATTTCTACCAGGCGATCTGAAAGAAAAAATAGATCCCTACCTAAGACCATTATACGACGCACTGGACGATATGATACCTGCCGATAAACTTGGCTATTACATGACAACCCGGACCATTGAAATCGCACCGCTGGCTTATATGCGNNGCTCCCGTATTTTAAAGCATATTGAAGGAATCGGGCACATTGAACTGGATGAAGAAGATGTTGTCAGGCATAAACTGGTGAAAGCCATCATCAAAGCTTATGAAAAAGAAAAAGTTAAAGAGATGGAGGATAATAAATGATATGTAATTAAGATAAATGATATAAAAGGTGGCTCCAAAGCCACCTTTCGTTTTATTTAAAATACTTAGTTCAATTTTTATACATGAAAAAGGAAATAAAAAATTTATTATAAAGAAAACCTTCCAGTGGGGCCATACGGAAATAGTAACGCAAATTTAAGTTCACCAATATCTATTTACTTTTGTCCAAAAAAATCTCTTGAAGAAATTTATTCTGCCCGCCTTATTACTCCTGATATTAATTTATACTGGTTGTATGTCAGGAGGAGAGGACAAGGACCCAAAAAATGTTGTCTCTGCTTTTTTTAATGCTTTGGCAACAAAAAATTTCTACACGGCAAAAAGTTATACTACCGGCGACAGCGAGGGTATGATGAATATGGCACAGCTCGTCATGCAAAAAATTCCAGATAGTTCGCAGCAATTGTTTTTTGGAACAAACGACCTTGTTTTGGGTAACGCAGTCATCAATGGAGATTATGCCACAGTTCCGGTAAAAAATAAAAACTCAGATAAAACCGTTGACTTCTCCTTGCATAAAGAAAACGGCCAATGGAAAGTCTCCATGAATATTTCTACCGTTTTGCAAATGACTCGGCAACAGCCGAAATATTCCGGTATGAATGACTCCTTATTAAATTTAAATTCGGCCACAGGTGCAGGTACTCAATCAATGACGCTTAAGGAAATGAGAGATGCCCGGAAGAAAATGGATAGTATAAACAATCTTCTTAATCATAGAAAATAATCACAATAATACCTCTCCTAAAAAGGTTGTTTTTTATTTACATCAGAAAGATAATTACCTTAGTTCATTAAAATACCCAAATGAAAAAATTAATAATAGGTTTGCTGGTAATTATTACCGCAATAACGGCCTGTCAACATTCGGCGGAAGTTAATAAAAGGGACCCCTTGGAATCCGGAAGAGGATTTATAGAATCTTCCCTGAAAGGTGATTATGTTGAAGCTCAAAAATACCTTCTGAAGGATAGCACGAATATGCAATACTTAAATGGCCTTAAAGAATTCAACAGTAAAAGAAGTGACGAAGAAAGGGAAGGATATAAGAATGCCAATATACTAATCGATTCCACGCAGCAGTTGTCAGATTCTGTGACAATAATTAACTATTCAAATACCTACAAGAATCAACCCTCAAAGATAAAACTGGTCAAAAAAAATAATGAATGGCTCGTTGATTTTAAATATACATTTACCGGTAATTTATAGTTTTGATTCCTGTTCTCAACGGGATATTAATCAAATACCGAATTTATGAGGATCATTTTAGCAATAGGCATAGGAAGTTGCCTTGGCGGTATCAGCAGGTATCTCCTTGCACAGCTTATTCAAAATAAATTCTTATCATCCTTTCCATATGGTACATTGGTGGTAAACCTGCTTGGGTGCTTCCTTATCGGTATTATTTTTGGCCTTAGTGAAAGAGGAAATTTCACAATAGTATGGAGGCTTTTTTTAGTAACAGGTCTTCTTGGGGGATTCACAACCTTTTCTTCCTTTTCAAATGAAACAGTAGGAATGCTTCGTGATGGACAGATTTGGTCTGCATTTACGTATATTTCAATCAGCGTTTTAATCGGCCTGCTGGCAACGTTTACCGGTATTTCATTAATTAAATTATTGTAATCATGGAAAATAGTCCTAATGCAAAACTACTTCGTATTTTCGTAGGCGAGTCTGATAAATCCGGTCATCAGCCCCTATATGAAGCCATTGTGTATGCGGCCAAAGAATGTTCACTTTCCGGCGCTACTGTTACCCGGGGAATCATGGGATTTGGCGCCAACAGTAAGGTACATACTACCAAGCTATTCGAAATATCAGCAGATCTTCCCCTTGTTATTGAAATAGTGGATACGGAAGAAAAAATCAGGGACTTCACAAAAATTGTTGAAGAAATGTTTGAGCAAACAAAATCAGGCGGATTAATAACACTGGAAAAAGCAGAAGTAATAAGATACCGTGCCGGCAAAACAAGATAGCAGACGCTGATCAAGAATTAAAATTCTCCTATTCATCAATCTAAATTTTTTTTATGTATGTACTTCATCCCTGGCACGGCGTTTATTATGGCTCCGAAGCGCCTCAATTAGTTAATGCCCTGATAGAGATACCGCAAGGCTCCAAAACAAAATATGAAATTGATAAAAAAACCGGGCTGCTGAAAATGGACCGGGTTATTTATTCTTCCTTCCATTACCCCGTCAATTACGGATTTATACCACAGACACTCGGGCAGGACGGTGATCCGCTGGATATCCTGGTAATGTGTTCGGAATCTATACAACCACTTTGTTTGGTGGAAGCATACGTTTTGGGTAATATGCAAATGATTGACGGGGGACTCATTGATGACAAAATAATTGCTGTAGCCGTTCAGGACCCCGGCGTCAATTACATAAAAACCATGTATGATGTGCCCCAGCATTTCATTAAAGTGCTGAAAAATTATTTTGAGCAATACAAAGTTTTGGAAAATAAAAAAGTGGAGATTAATGATTTTCAAACCAAGGAAAAGGCTTTTGAAATCATTAATGAATCCATTCAGTATTACAAACAAAAATTTCCGGGGTAATT
>PKYU01000119.1 GCA_003132765.1 Chitinophagaceae bacterium
GTATTCCTCCTCTACTCCAAGGGTAAAATGTTTGTAGGAAATGCCGGCCATGATTTGAATTATGAATTAGGAAATATGATTTTTTTAGTTGGTATTAATTTGTCAGTATAGCTTTTGTCCATCAGCACTTCTTCTCAAATATTCCCCCCAGGTCAAATTATCATAACCATCACGATGACTTTGCGCTTTTTCAATAGCATAATTTGCCGAGGTTTCTACTACCCAGTCAAAATTTTCCTGACCAACGCTGGATACTTCGGCATCGGGTGCAGGATTACAAAAATCAATTGCATAAGGAACTCCTTTACGCAGTGCAAGTTCAACGGTATTGAAATCATAACCCAGATATTTGTTGATCCTTAATACAATGTCTGTCATTAATTGAAGTCGTTGTTCATCCGGCTTAAAATCTGCAACATATCTTAAATGATGAGGATTTCTCGGTTCATAAGGCATAATGCGTACATATTTACCACCTATGCAATAACAACGATAATATTCATCAAAAACAATCTCTTCCTGAAGCATCATAACCAGCTCTCCCGTTTCACCATGTTTGCTGAAAAGATCGTCAACATCTGTAACCTTATATACATTTTTCCATCCGCCACCGGCAAAGGGTTTCATATAGGCCGGGAAACCGATGTAACTAAAAATGCTTTCCCAATCCAAGGGGTAAGCGAGGTTGGTCAAGGATTGTCCGGTTGTTTCAGGAGGCAAGGCCTTTGAAGGAAGAATCACTGTTTTAGGCACCGGAACTTCAATTTTTGTGGCCAGGCAATTATTGAAAAATTTTTCATCAGCACTCCACCAGAATGGATTATTAATGACAGCTGTTCCACACAAAGCAGCATTTTTAAGAAAGGCGCGATAAAAAGGAATGTCCTGGGAAATTCGATCAAAAATTACCGAGTAACCACTACTTTCTCCTTGCATTACTTTATCAATATGTACAGGTTCTGCGGTAATTCCATCAATATTTTTTTGATTCACACGTTCCACAAAAGCCTCTGGGAAACTTCTTTCCTTCCCGAATAATATGCCTATTTTTTTCATGAATTACCAATTTTATTTTGAAAAGTGAATGTAGATAATATTTTTCAAATTTTATTTGAAGCGCGTATTTCCTATATAACTTTCGTGCGATCATACTAAACTTCGAAATTGATTAATTATGGTCAGTTCTTTTATCTGGCAGGATCATAAAATTTACATATTGAAATTGGTGAACAAGACAATGGCTCTTTTTCAACTTCGAAATTCATTTTGTATTACTTTTGACCGGATATGCACATGGGGAAAGTCAAAGCCGTAACTACGGAAACATTCAAACTGCGATCGAAACTCTTACACCGGGATATTAACCTTAGTATATTTTATCCTTCAGCATTTGTTGAATTGAATGAAATGAGCCTGCTTTTGATTAATGATGGACAGGACCTCGGTGTTATGGATTTTGAAGATATACTTGCGGATTTATATATAAAAGGAGCAATTGCCCCACTATTTTGTGTGGGAATTGATTGTGGTATGGATCGTAGGAATGAATACGGCACTGCAAAATTCCTGGATTACAAAGGGCGCGGAAAAAAAGCTTACGCTTACCAGCGCTTCATTTTCGAAGAATTAATTCCTTATATCAGGAAACAATATAAAGTTCCTTCTTTCAGGGAAAAATCATTCTGCGGCTTTTCTTTAGGTGGACTCAGTGCTTTGGATACTGTCTGGAACCACCCGGAGGAATTTAAAATTGTTGGCGTATTCAGTGGTTCATTGTGGTGGCGCAGTGTAAGCCAGGATGATCCTGAATTTGATGAAAGTAAAGACAGAATTATGCATGCCCAAATCAAGGACGTCGGCTATTATCCTTGGCTCAAATTTTTCTTTNNTGAAGAACTGGTAATGAAAGGATATAACCCGGATAACGATATACGCTATATAGAATTAAAAGATGGGAAACATGATGTCGCTACCTGGGGCACGGCTTTTCCGGAATTCTTAAAATGGGGTTGGGGGCTTATAAACTAATTATCAAACTAATCACCGGGAACTTATTACTAATTAATCCAAATCTCAAGTGCGTGGCCTTTCAAATTTGTTTGTTATTTCTGCATGTACTCATTAAAGCCATATAAGAGGTGGATCAGATGATGGCCTCGTTATGTTTCTCCTTATTAAGCACTTCCACAGTTTTTCTGTATAATTCCAAAGTTATTTGAGGAGTGGCTCCTATGCATAATATCCCAAGTTTTCCATACTGCGACAATGCCCCTATCATATGAAACGTAACTCCTTGTTGCATGCTGCCATTATACAAGAGACCATTGGCCGTAGTTATTTCAATCAGGTCGTGGGGGGTAAGGCCTCTGTAATGTTCGCTTTGCAGGTTATCTGAAAAAAAATAATATCTGGGGAGTCCATTCTCCGTGTGATAGGTCCCGGTTATAGGATCATAATTTCCATCAGTTAAATACTGCAACATTAAATAGGGATGTGTTGTGCCGCCTTTACGTAGATTGATTTCAATGGCAAAGTGTTTCCATTTGTCATTTACCTTAATAGAAATAAAATCAATGGAAAATCTGCCAATCACTCCGTAACTTCTTAATTTTTCTGCAATCCTTTTTCCTAATGCTCCAATTTCTACTGCATATTCCTTGTTGGCAGGAAAATGAGCTCCCAGGAATACATGTCCGAGGTTACCACCTACTAACTGGTCATGAGTGGAAATAACATACACTTCACCTAAGGGAGTAATAAGGCATTGAGCAGATGGAGATGTTTTTACCTCTCCATCAATAAATGCTTCCACAATACCTCCCATATTTCGGAATTTTTCTAGGAATGTTTCATACACCAGGTCTTGGGCAACTATTTGTAGTCTCTGCGCAAGTATTTCTTTTATCCAGGCCAGCAAGAATTCATTTGACGGTGAGCCCTCATAAGAAAAAACGGCATTCCCTTCACCTGAAAATCCAGCATTAAGCTTAACAACAGCTTTGCTGAGATCTGGATAATCTAATTTTAAATTTAATAAAGAATTAATAATGTCTTCTTCGGAATTACAATCTTCGAATCCGGGCGGAGTGTTAATATTACACTCCTTAAATATTTTCCTGCTGAAATTTTTTGTTCCTAAGTAAAGAAGATCCGGATCACAACCATAAATAGGTATTTTTAATTTTACGGCAAGCGTTCGTTCCAGGGATGTCACATTAAAGCATGCAATATGGGCCGAATGATCGGGGGGAATGCTAGCGCGAATTCGTTCAATCAATCTGGGACGATCCAGTATCTTTTGAGTAAGAGATTTGTCTGAAGTATCAAAGCAACTAAGCGTTTTTAACCGTTGCCGGGCATGATAATTGATGATGCCTGGCAGCAGGTGCAGATAATAATCCATGATAATGTTGTGAACGGGCAGACTGGTTAAATAAATAACATGAGTATTCGGCATCCGCAATAACATGAGCAAGCAAAGCAACCTCTCTTCATAATGGATTACCCCGTCAATCTTTGCCAATATTTCTGTATCCAATGTCAGGCTGGGAATAATAACGATGGTTTTTGCTGCCAGCCTATTGGGAAAAACAGATTCGTATTGCGCTGGGAACCGCTGCTGCATTAGCTTAAATTCAAGTATCTCATCTGGTGTATTCTCCACCAACTGAACCGTTTTTTCTAAAAAGTCTGAATCAAGCATATTGAAAGTGCGTATAAATTTATTGATTTAATGAATACGAATGAAAACAGATAAGGTAAATGGATTTTCTAAGTAACAGGGCGTTCTGTCAGATATTTTTTGATTTTTTATAGCTTAAAATATCACCTGAATCTACTATAGGGTTTCCAATTACGTCTCCGTTATACCAATATATCCATGCGTCAATAGTAGTACCATCTTCTTTTTGAACTTTTGCAATTTCGCGCCGGTATAACTGCTCTTCACCTTCTTCAATATCCAATCCTTCATAATCGTCCAATTGCCCAAAGACAAAGGAAAAATCATCTTCATTTTTCAATCGAAACAATTCACCATGAATATATGAGTCATCCGCAGCAGGGGTCGCAACCAATTCAGCCTCCAAATCACTTATTTTTCCTTTTACCTTCCCTTTGCAAATCACGTCAAAATATTTTGTGATGTAAGCGTATTTCTCCTGGTGAAAAGCCCTGCGGAGGGAACTGTATACAAAAAGATATTTGGAAGTATGTTTGGTCATATTGAAATAGTTAATAACTCTGAAAACATATTGACTTTAGAATATATTAATATGATCGTTCCTTATAAAAATAAATCCTTAAAAATGTTAATTTACTGAGTTGGATCAATAAAGTAAATGATTGAGGTCATAATTTTTAATGTCTCTTAAAGAAGCGTCCACCCCAAACCAAAATTCAGGAATCAAATTTTACGGTGCCAAGTTCAGATTATGAATTATATCGTTCTTAACATTTTCGGCTCTAATATTGCGTTTTTTATTCATGATGAGCTATTTCCGTAACCATATTGGCAGGTTTTTCACCTTTATTATTGCCTTGCAAATACTAAATATGAGTATTGATTCCCCAAGTGCACAAATGCCACCAAATGCTCAAAATTCCGATGACTTCAATTACATTGATACTTACGTCGAATTTATCGCCGAGGTTGTTCTGAAATACGATAATGCAATTCCGGAAACAAAAAACAGGGAAAAAAAAGAAATGCAAATGCAAAAGCAATTTGAACTCGTATTTCAAAAGATTGAATCGTTGAAATTTACCTTTTTTCAGGATGTATTAAATAAACCCGTTATAAATTTCAACGATCAATATGCCTACCAATTCATCAAAGAGATAAATCCACCTCCGCCCAGAGCTTAGATAATCGTAATCGTTTACGATTGATTTTACTTCGCTACTTTTTCAATCATTTATTTGATAATACTTAAAGGCCATTGTGTATTTGGTTTATCCTCATTTAAATTATTTTTTATTAAAATAACAAGGATGTCAAAATTTTATGTAGTCTTAATCTGCCTTATTTCTGCGCTTTCTTCTAATTGCCAGGTCAATGAACAGTCATTCAGGCAGGACTCTTTACCCTTGACTATGCAGCAGGTGGAAGATTCTTTTCTTACAAAGAATCTTTCCTTATTAGCGCAGAAGTATAGTATAGACTCTGCAAAGGCAACTGTTATTACTGCAAGGCTATATAATAATCCTGAAGTAGACTATCAAAATCAATTCTACAACCAGGTAAGTGATAAATTTTTTGATGTTGAAAGGAGTTTCCAGGTTTCGCAATTGATAACGATGGCCCGCAAGAGAAACAAGGCTATTCAATTAGCCACTTCAGGTATTGATATAGCGGAAGGCCAGTTTTATGATTTATTGAGAACCTTGAGATTTGTTCTAAGAAATGATTTTTATAATATTTATTTTTTAGAACAATCATCAAAGCTTTACCAGCTCGAAATTTCCTCACTCCGGGATTTGGTTCCTGCCTTTGAAGAACAGGTCCGGAAAGGTTACCTGGCCGCTAATGAGGTAATCAGGATAAAATCGCAGTTATATACTTTGCAGGCTGAATTTAATGATCTACAGACAAACATTGATAATGTACAAGCCGAACTGAAAATTTTAATAAGAGGGGATGCAAATTCATATATCATTCCTGTCTCCAAAGTAGATGCGCTAGGTCAAAATAATGTATCTCAGACGTCTTACCAGGTGCTAATTGATTCAGCCATTGCCATAAGGCCGGATTTAAAGGTCCTGAACGCAGGAATTACTTTCAGCCAAAATAACCTTGTACTCCAAAAAGCTCTTGCAAGACCGGACATCACTGTTTCTGCAGCTTATGACCGATTTGGCAGCTACGTTCCAAATTATAATTCTATTGGGATAGGGTTGCCTATTCCTTTATTTAACAGGAACCAGGGTAACATTAAAAATGCTCAAATTCAGATTGACGTAAGTAAGGTTGAATTTGAAAGCGGGATGGATAAGGTAAAAAGCGATGTAACCACCAGCTATATTACTGCACTCAGATCCGAGAAATTGTTGCTCAGTTTCGATCCTAAATTTGAGAATGATCTACGGCAACTGATAGACCAGGTGTTAATAAATTATCAAAAGAAGAATATTACTANNGAGTTCCTGGACTATTATGACTCATATAAGCAAAATGTATTACAGCTAAATCAATTACGGTATAATAAAATGAATGCATTGGAACAGCTGAATTTTTCAATTGGGAAAATTCTTTTCAATAAATAATTTTTTAATAAACTTTTGTATTCGACTTTTAAATAGAAATCAATCATGATAAAAATAACCATTCATACAATGCTTTTCTTTACGGGAGTATTCCTTATCACTGCCTGTAACCCGGATTCCGGGCAAACAGATGAAAAGCCTAAATATGTCATTTCAGATTCTCTTCTAAAAACGTTGCAATTTGACAGCGTTATGAAATGCCAGATTGTAAATTCATTAATCCTTACCGGTAAAGTAGGTTTCAATGAAAATAACGTAGCCCGGCTCTTTCCTATGGTAAGTGGCATCATTACAGGGGTAAATGTTCAAATCGGTGATTATGTAAAAAAAGGACAGTCTTTGGGAGTGATAAAAAGTATGGAAATGGCTGGATATAGTTCTGACTTAATCACCTCTAAAACGAATTTGCTGATTGCCAAAAAAAACCTGGATGCATCTGAAGATATGTATAAGAGCGGCATGCTATCTCAGAAGGATCTGGTAATTGCAGAAGAAATGTATAAGCAGGCTCAGGCGCAATTAATCAGGTCAACCCAAGTACTTCAAATAAATGGAGGAAATACCACCGGAGAATATACTGTGAGAGCGCCGATAAGTGGTTTTATTGTCGAGAAAATGATCAATAATAACATGGCTATCAGGGCCGACAATACCAATAGCCTGTACACCATTTCTGATCTTAAAAATGTATGGGTAGAAGCCAATGTTTACGAGTCGAACATTACCAAGGTACATAAAGGGGATGCTGCTGAGGTTACAACTTTATCTTACCCGGGGAGAATATTTAAAGGGAAAGTTGACCAGGTGTTAAATGTATTGGACCCGACCAATAAGGTAATGAAAATAAAGGTCGTTTTACCTAATCCGGAATATACATTGAAACCGGAAATGTTTGCCAGTGTTACGGTGGAAAATCAAAGAAACAGTGATGCATTATGCATCTCTTCAAGTGCATTAATTTTTGATCAAAGTCAATATTTCGTTTTGGTATACCATAGCCCTTCCGATGTCCGTATAACTCCCGTAAAAATTATCGATAAACATGAAGACAAAAGTTACATTTCCGGTGATATAAAAGAAGGTGAAAAAGTTATTGCATCCAATGCTATCCTTATTTATCAGGCAATGAATGATTAGAAATACTAATAAACTCCTATTATGTTAAAAATCCTGAAGAGCGTCTTGGCATTTTCATTACGACGTAAATATTTTATACTTTTTGCAACCGCCGTTTTATTGATAGGAGGTATCATTACCTTTAAAAATATGCCCATAGAGGCATTTCCCGATGTAACCAATACTGAGATTACCATCATTACCCAATGGCCCGGCAGAAGTGCTGNNGAAGTTTATCACTATTCCCATCGAGATATCTATGAACCCTGTGCAGCGTAAAATAAGTTTACGTTCTACGAGTATTTTTGGTCTCTCTTATATCAAACTGGTGTTTGAAGATGATGTTACTAATGAGCAGGCGAGAATACAGGTAAATGACCTGATTACAAACGCCGATTTGCCGCCGGGAGTTTCGCCTTCTATTCAACCTCCAACAGGACCCACGGGGGAAATCTACCGCTACACTTTAAAGAGCAAATCCAGGGATTCCAGGGAGCTTAAAACAATTCAGGACTGGGTAATTGACCGGCAGCTAAGATCAGTACCCGGCGTGGCAGACGTTGTCAGCTTTGGCGGAGAGAGTAAAGCATATGAGATACAGGTCGATCCTGGAAAGTTAAGCAATCTTGGTATAACCTACTTAGATGTTTATAACGCAGTTGCAAAAAGCAATATCAACATCGGTGGCGATGTAATTAATATCAATAGCCAGGCATATGTAGTGCGGGGAATTGGTCTCTTAAATGATATTAATGAAATCAAAAACATCATTGTTGAAAATGTAAATGGCATTCCGGTTTTGGTAAAGGACCTGGCCGATGTGGAGATATCCAACTTGCCCAGGCTTGGGCATGTGGGAAGAACAGACGGGATTATTGATTCTTCAGGTAAAAGGATCATCACAAATGAAGATGATGATGTCGAGGCGATTATCCTGATGCGCAAAGGTGCCAATCCAACAGATGTAATGAAAGGCCTGAAAGAAAAAGTGCAAAAACTAAACGACCAGGTTTTGCCTCAGGACATCAAAATAGTTCCCNNTATGCAACGAGTACCGTATTACATAATCTTGTGGAAGGGATATTGCTGGTTACATTAATCGTTTCGCTATTCATGTTTAACTGGCGGACTACTTTAATCGTTTCCATTGTAATTCCGCTTTCCTTATTATTTGCATTTATTTGTTTACGCCTGATGGGTATGTCCGCAAACCTGCTTTCACTGGGGGCTATTGACTTTGGGATAATTATCGATGGCGCTGTCGTCATGGTGGAAGGCATTTTCGTAATGCTTGATCAGAAAGCCAGGGATATTGGTATGGAACGGTTTAACAAGCTTGCCAAATTAGGCATAATAAAAAATAAAGGAGCAGAATTGGGCAAGGCAATTTTCTTTGCCAAACTAATAAGNNAAAAGTAGAAGGTAAATTATTCTCGCCATTGGCATACACACTTGGGTTTGCTTTGCTTGGCGCTCTGATTATTACGTTAACATTGGTTCCTGTACTCATTAGTGTTTTAATGCGAAAGAATATCCAGGAAAAGCACAACCCTGTGGTCCATCATTTAACGGGGTTTATGCTGAAAGGCTTTGGCTTTACCACAAAGCATAAACGCACTTCACTATTCTTGTCCATCGTTGTAATTGCAATTGGATTATTCTCTTTTAAATTTTTGGGATCAGAATTTTTACCTGAACTGGATGAAGGAGCCATTTGGCTGAGAGTGCAATTACCATACAGTGTTTCACTGGATAAATCTGTGGAGGTAGCAAAGGTGGTGCGTCAAAGAATGATTGACTTCCCGCAGGTAAAATACATCGTTTCCCAAACAGGCCGGCCGGATGACGGCACTGACGTTGCGGGATTTTATAACAATGAATTTGATGTCATTCTTTATCCTGAGGATTCCTGGAAACCTCATATTTCAAAGGAGGAACTTATTGATACTATGAATAGTGCGCTCTCGGTGATCCCCGGAGTTGATTTTAACTTTTCCCAACCCATAACCGATAATATTGAAGAAGCGGTTTCAGGTGTGAAAGGGTCCATAACTGTAAAAATATTTGGTGATTCGCTTGATTATATGGAGGGGAAATCCAACGAAGTTTACAATGTTTTAAAAACTGTGAGAGGCATAGAAGATCTGGGTGTTATCAAAAATATCGGTCAGCCGGAGTTGGATATTGACCTTGACCAGCAAAAAATGGCATTATACGGCGTGGCTACAGCTGATGCAAATGCTGTGATTGAAATGGCTATTGGCGGAAAAGCTGCTTCACAATTGTATGAAGGAATCCGTAAATTCGACATACGGTTACGAATACCTGAAGAATACCGCAAATCAGAAGCTGATATTGGAAACCTGATGGTTCCGACAGAAAGCGGGTCAAAAGTGCCTGTAAAAGAAATTGCAAATATTACCACAAAAACAGGTCCCTGCCTGATTTTTCGGGATGCCAACGAAAGATATTTAGCGATAAAATTTTCCGTGCGGGGCAGGGATATGGGAAGTGCCATAAAAGAGGCCCTCCATAAGATTGAAAAGAGTGTGAAATTAAAATCAGGTTATTCGATGGTTTGGCAGGGTGATTTTGAAAACCAGCAAAGAGCAACCAAGAGATTGCAGCAGGTAGTTCCGATAAGCTTATTATTGATATTTCTTCTTTTGTTTAGTATGTTTGGAAACTTTAAAGATGCCGGCCTAGTGTTTCTCAATGTTCCTTTTGCAATTGTCGGAGGTATCGCAGCTTTGCTTATTACGGGAACTAACTTCAGTATATCCGCAGGTATTGGTTTTATTGCCTTGTTTGGAATTTGTATTTTGTTTGGGGTATTGCTTATTACAGAGTTTAAGCATAATCTTGAATTGAGGAAAAAAGGACATCACCAGTCTCTGTATACTGCTATACGGTTAGGGATTAATTCCAGAGTGAGGCCAGTTATGATGACTGCATTAATGGCTGCTATTGGCTTGCTGCCGGCCGCTATTTCGCATGGAATCGGTTCCGAGAGTTCGAGACCTTTGGCAAGGGTTGTAANNGGATGTTTTTCTCACTTTGGGTCTTCCCGCATTTTTTTGCATGGGCTTACAGAAAATTCGACATATTGCATAATCCGGATGAGGAGGAAATTAACCAGGGACCTGGTTTGGCGAATGAGGCATAATTTTAATAAATGAGTCTGTTTAGAATTATAACTGCTGTTTTACTTTTTGTTACAATTTCAAACTATGGGCATGCCCAGGAACAGGGATTTTTGCGAGCATCCCCTGAATTTAACCGGGGACGTTTCAATTTTGTTGTTATCGGGGAGGCTGGTATTGCTACATTAGCTANNAACGCGGAATGGCTGAATATGGATAAAGTTGGACATGCAACTACTGTTTATAACATTGCAGCCTTCCAATATAATTTAATGAGATGGAGCGGCGTAAATCGAAATTCATCCACATGGATAGCCGGAGCTACAGGGCTAGCTTACCTGACCATGATTGAAATATTAGATGGCTTTTCAACCAAGTGGGGATTCTCGCCCGGGGACATGATGGCAAATATTTCGGGTTGTTTAATTTTTACCGGGCAGCAATTTATATGGAATGAACAACGTGATCAATTAAGATTTTCATTTCACAACACGATATTTCCCCAATATAACCCTGGGGAATTGGGTAGAAATTTACGTCAGCATATCCTTAAAGACTATAATGGCCAGAGTTACTGGTTGTCTTTTAATATTTCATCATTTGCTGGGAAGTCGAATTTCCCCAAATGGATAAACGCTGATTTCGGCTATGGCGCAGAANNTATCCCAAATTTCACGAGACAGAGAAAATTATTTTTTGGAGTAGATGGCGCATTTACGACAAAAAATAATATTCCTTATCCCGGCTGGATAAATATATTAAGAGTTCCTACTCCTGTTGTTGAATGGAAATTGAAAGATAATAAGGTGAAATTCAGGCCATTTTATTTTTAAGAATCCATTTCAAGCTTTCTATTTCGGTAATATAGTCAAATTATTAGCTGGATTTCCAGGGGCAACAGGATTACCGATATTAATTTTCTCAGGTACAAATTACTAACTATTGTCCCAGTTCTCAAACCAACTATTTTGAACTTCTTAAACGA